>DATKAN010000016.1 GCA_035498035.1 Nitrospiria bacterium | reverse complement strand
ACGCGTTTTTTTTCCGCGGGCTCGGACGGGTCGAACGATGAGTCCGGCCCCTTCGGATTGCGCGCGACGCCGCCCAAGGCGGCGAGCTGTGCGTAGTAATCGGGCCGATACCAGTCGCTCGTCCATTGCCAGACGTCGCCGGCCATGTCGTAGAGGCCGTAGCCGTTGGGCGGAAACTGCGCGACCGGCGCGATGCCGATATATCCGTCCGCTCCGGTGTCTTTGTAAGGAAAGTGACCCTGGTGCGTATTCGCCATCCATTTTCCGTCGGGACGGAATTGATCGCCCCAGGCATAAGGCTTACCCGTCAACCCACCGCGCGCGGCGAACTCCCATTCGGCCTCGGTCGGCAGCCGCTTGCCGGCCCATTTCGCGTAGGCCAGCGCGTCTTCATAGGCGACCTGCACGACCGGATACTTTCCTTTTCCCTTGATCGAGCTCTTCGGACCGAGCGGATGTCGCCAGTTCGCGCCTTTCACGTAGGACCACCATTGAAGGTGATTATTGAGCTCCACCGGATGGTCGGGCGGGGAGAAGACCACCGAGCCGGCCACAAGATTCTCCGGCGGGGCGCCCGGAAATTCCTCGGCCGTCGGCGTGCGCTCGGCCACCGTCACATATTTTGTCGCTTTGGAAAATTTTTCAAACTGCTCGTTCGTGACGTCGGTCTTGTCCATCCAGAAACCGTCGACATAGACCCGATGAACGGGGCGGGAATCGTCCGTTGCATGCATCCCAACGTCATTCCGGTCCATCCCGACGGGATCGGCCACGCCCATCGAAAATTCCCCGCCGGGAATCCAGACCATGCCCTCCGGCGCCGGGCCGGGGGACGTCGCCGCGTTCGGATTCGTCGGCAGGAAGGATGACGAAGCCGACACGGGCACGGCCGCCGCCGTGGCTCCCTGATTCGAACGTGAGGCCTTCCACGCGACCGCTGTCATGACAACGATGGCGGCCGTAATGGCCGTCCCCCAGACCCAAGCGGCGTTTTTAGGTCGGGCATTTTGTGTTTTTCTGAATCTTGGTTTCATGTTGTTAATCGGACAGTCCTTTCTTCAACCCGGCTTCCTTTTGGGCCTTATCCGCCTCATCCTTGTCGGCCGCCTTCATCTCTTGCAGCTCGATTGTCACCTTGTCGATCTTTCCGGTGAACTTGAACGGGACCTTGTAGGCTTCGGTGACCGGCGTGCCTTCGTCCGCGCCGACGTCGGCGCCTTCGTCCGCCGAAAAGAAGCAACACTGTGTCTGTTCGATCCGTCCCTCGGCAACTTTCTTGCCGTTGGCGATGAGAGTGCCGGTGCCGCCCTTGCCCATCCCGACCCCGTCATAGGCGAACTCGAAACGGAGGGTCGCCTTACCGGGGGGCAATGCCTCCTTTGCGGCCACAGTGAACCGTTTCAAGCCCAGCCAATTATAGGTGTAGGTCGGCTTGCCGTTTTTCATGTATAAACTCCAGCCGCCGAAGCGCCCGGCCTGGGCCAGAATCACGCCGTTGGCCCCCTTCGCTGGGATCTCCAACTCGGCGATGATCGAGTGCGACCTGTTCTTCACATTGATAAAGACATTCTCCGACATCCCGGTCATCCCCTGGTAAACCGTCAGCGACGTGCGTCCAGCCATCAGGTCGGGCCGCCCGACCAGTGCGGCGATGAAGCGCTCCTCCAGACGATCATCGAGGGGCAGGACGGAATACTTGACTGCTTCCTTCATGAAGAGATCTTGTAGTTCCTTCAGCTTCGCCGGGTTCTTCGCGGCCCGGTCGTTCGCCAGACTGAAGTCCGACCGGGTGTCATACAATTCCCAAACGTCATCTTCCAGCGGCCTCCGGACCTTGTATTCCCATGCCGCCCGGTGGACGGTGCCGGCCAGCCAGCCGTCCTGATAAATGGCCCGGTTGCCGAAGATTTCGAAATACTGGGTCGTGTGTCGGCTCGGCGCCTTGGCATCCGCAAAGCTGTACACCATGCTCACGCCTTCGATTGGTTCCTGGACCGTCCCGTCCACGCTCTTCGGCTCGGGCAGACCGGCTGCCTCCAGGATCGTCGGCGCAACGTCGATGACGTGGTGCCACTGTGATCGCAGCTCGCCCTTCGCTTTGATCCCCTTGGGCCAGTGGATCACCATCCCGTTGCGGGTACCGCCATAGCTCGAGGCGACCTGCTTTGTCCACTCGAAGGGCGAGTCGCCCGCGACCGCCCAGCCGGCGGCGTAGTGGTTGTACGTCATCGGACCGCCAAGCTCGTCATAGTGTTTCAGGATGTCTTGGACGGTCTCGGGCGCCTTGTTGAAATAGGTGTACTCGTTGAAGAGCCCGTTCATGCCGCCTTCGGCGCTCGCCCCGTTGTCGCCGACGATGTAAAAGATCAACGTGTTGTCGAGCTGTCCGGTCTCCCCAATGGCGTCGACCAAGCGGCCGATCTCCGTGTCGGCATACTCGCCGAAACCGGCAAAGACCTCCATCTGGCGGGCGAAGAGCTTCTTCTCATCCGGGGTCAGCTTGTCCCAGTCCTTGATCGCTTCGGGCTTCGGCGCGAGCTTCGTGCCCGCGGGCACCACGCCCAGCTTGATCTGACGGGCGAGCGTCTCCTCGCGCAGAATGTCCCAGCCCTGGTCGAACTTGCCTTTATATTTGGCGATCCACTCCTTGGGCACGTGGTGCGGCGCGTGTGTGGCGCCGGGCGCGAAGTAGATGAAGAAGGGCTTGTCCGGCGTGAGCGATTTCTGATACTCCATCCAGGCGATGGCCTGGTTGGTCATGTCGGTCATGAAGTTGTAGTTCGGGTCATGCGACGGCTCGATCTGGATCATCCCATCATAGAGCAAGGGCGCCCATTGATTGGTCTCGCCACCGATGAAGCCGTAGAATTTGTCGAAGCCCGAGCGGGTCGGCCAGCGATCGGTCGGGCCCGAGGGGCTGACCTCCCACGCTGCCGTCTCGTGACTTTTGCCGAAGGCAGCTGTACTGTAGCCGTTCAGCCGCAGCATCTCGGCCAGCGGCGCCACGCTGTTGGGACGCTGGCCGGTTTGTCCAGGGAAGGCGGTGGCCGTCTCCGTAATAGAGCCCATATTGTTCATGTGATGATTACGGCCGGAAAGCAGCGCCGCGCGCGTCGGCGAGCAGAGCGCCGTGGTGTGAAACTCGTTGTAGCGCAGCCCTTCATTGGCCAGGCGTTCCACCGTCGGCATATGGATGGGCCCGCCGAAGGCGCTTGACTGGCCGAAACCCATGTCGTCGATCAGCACGATCAGTACGTTCGGTGCCTTGTCCGGCGCCTTGACCACGAAGCGCGGCGGCGGCGTGGCATTGCGGGCATCGAACACGGTGCTGTGGGGATACCGAGGTTCCGGAATCGGCAGCACCGTCCGGTCGGTCGGATAGACAGGCGGTGGGGGGGCGGCCGGCTGCTGGGCCCCTACCGGGCCGATGATCGACGTGGCCATCAGCAGTACGGCAACGACAGAAACAAGCCAAGTCCAGTTCAATCTTACAGTCATCATCTGTTCCTCCTTATCATGGGCCGATGGCACCTATCTTTACGAGGCTGATGTCCGATCCCACGGGGATGACGGTCGTGACCGCACTGATGGCCGGGTGGCTTTGTTTAAAATCGACGATCGCGACGTGAATTCGCGCCACGTCCGGGCCCGGTTCGGAGAGAACCGGCTGGTTTTAATTTATTCCGTTCACGATGCCCAGACTGGCCGCATCGGCCAGTTATTTCATCTTGTTGAGGTTGATTCTCGCCTCTAAAAAACACCACAAACGGAGACCCGCGGTGTTTATTCCACAACCGGCTAATTTGTCGGGGAATTCAATTATAATGATTCGCGGATTCTGTATCTACTCGTAAAAATACTAGGTCGGGGTAGAATAAATACGAGGTTGTATTGATAAAAAAATTCCGATAGCCGCTCACGATGGACCGGCCGACGTGGGGTTTCGGTCACAGGTTCAAAATCAAAATCGTCTTGACTTCGCAAAGAGTTCTGGTAATACTACGGATCGTCTTTGTAATCGGTCGGTCGCCTTTTTGATTCCGGCCGCCGGCCCATTCGATGAGAAAATAGGGATGCCGTTCGGGAGCGAAGGTGTTGAGGCGGGGATAGGCCTGGCTCTTTCGGGGGGAGGGTTTCGCGCGACCCTCTTTCACTGCGGGGCGCTCTGGCGTTTGAATGAACTGGGTTATCTGCCGAAACTGAGCCGGATCTCGAGCGTGTCGGGCGGTTCGATCACGGCCGGATGGCTGGCCTGCAAATGGACCACGTTGCACTTCTCCAACGGCGTCGCCAACAACTTCGTCAAGGAGGTGACGAATCCGCTCCGGAAATTTTGCGGGCGTTCCGTCGACACGCCTTCCATCCTGAAAGGGGTTCTGTGGCCCGGGAAGCGGGTCAGCGACGCGGTGGAGGGAAAGTACCGGAAATATCTTTTCGGGGAAACAACCCTTCAGGATCTCCCGACGAATAATGCCCCGCTGTTCGTTTTTAACTCCACCAACCTGGCCACGGGGGTGGACTTCCGGTTCTCCAAACCCTACGCGGGGGATTATCGGATCGGGCTGATTAAAAATCCCGACTTCCGGGTTTCGCTGGCCGTGGCCGCCTCGAGCGCCTACCCGCCCTATCTCTCGCCCGTGGTCATCGATGCGAATCCGGTGAACTTCACAAGGACCAAGGGGGCCGATCTCTTCGATGAGGAGGCCTACCGGAAGCGTCTCGTTCTCAGCGACGGCGGGGTGTATGACAATCTCGGCCTTGAGACCGTCTGGAACCGCTATCAGACCCTTCTTGTGAGCGATGCGGGCCTGCCCTTCGACCTCAACCCTGGTCCGAGGACAAACTGGTACGGCCAGACGCTCCGGGCCTTCGACGTCACCGCCAACCAGGCGCGCGCGCTTCGTAAACGCGCGCTGGCCTATGAATACCAATTCGGGTACCGCAACGGCTCCTATTGGGGGATCATGACGGAGTTCAAGGGGTATAACCTTCCGGGCGGTCTCCTCATTCCCGCGGAAGTCATCAAAGAACTGGCGAAGACTCGCACGCGCTTGAACTCCTTCAGCGAGGAAGAGCAATGCCGGCTGATCAATTGGGGCTACGCGGTCTGCGACATTCGGATGAGGCGTTACCTCGTCAAAGAATCGGCCCCGCTGCCGAAATGGCCCTACCCCAATTTCGCCTTGGGATGATCCGAACAAGCTTTTTCGATGGGGGCGTTGACGCCCCGACGCCCCTTGAGATTCTTTTCGGTTTTCGCTATAATCTCGCCATCGGTCCATCGAATTATTTTCGTTTCCAACCCCTCGGACGAGAACGGGTGTGAGGAGACTTTATGCCTCGCGGGAAAAAGAGCAGCGACCGGCCGGCCTCGGATTCCTCGATGCAGCATCCGAGAATCCTGGCCATGGTCATGGCCGGTGGAGAAGGACGCCGTCTCCATCCGTTGACCGCCGATCGCTCGAAGCCCGCGGTCCCCTTCGGAGGACGCTACCGGATCGTCGATTTCGTCCTGAGCAGTCTGGTCAATTCCGAGATTCACGCCATTTATCTGCTGGTTCAGTATAAATCCCAATCCCTCATCGAGCACGTCCGCCGCTCCTGGATCCTTTCTCCCATGTTGCCCGGTCACTTTGTTGCGGTCGTGCCGCCCCAGATGCGGACCGGCCCGGAGTGGTTTCAGGGAACCGCCGACGCGGTTTATCAGAACATCAACCTCATCGACCGCCACCATCCCGACCTCGTGGCCGTTTTCGGCGCGGATCATATTTACCGGATGGATATCCGCCAGATGGTCGCGTACCATTTGGAGCGCCGCGCGGACGTGACCGTGGCCGCGTTGCCCGTCCCGCTCGACCAGGCCTCCTCGTTCGGAATCATCTCGGCCGATTCGGACGGCCGGATCCGGGGATTTGAGGAAAAGCCCGAAGGTCCGACGGCGATGCCCGGAGACCCGACACGGGCCTACGCGTCCATGGGTAATTACCTCTTCACCACCGACCTTCTCACGAACGCACTGAACGAAGCCCATCGTTCCGGCGAACGTGATTTCGGAAGGCACGTGATCCCGCGACTCAGCAAGACCCACAGGGTGTTCGCTTACGATTTTCTGTCCAATCAAGTTCCGGGCGTCCATCCCTTTGAAGAACGGGGTTATTGGCGGGACGTGGGAACCATCGGGGCTTATTACGCCGCGCATCAGGACCTCCTCGGTGCCGAGGCCAAATTTGAAACCTTCAACACCCAATGGCCCATCTATTCCAGCAATTATCAAGGGCCGGTGGCCAAGATCATCCGGGGCGAGATCGAGAACAGCAGCCTGGCCGGTGGGACGGTCGTGAACAACTCGACCGTTCGCAATTCGATCATCCGGCGGGAGGTGTGGCTTGAGGAAGATGTGGTGATCGAGGATTCGATCGTGATGGACTACGTTCGCATTCGGCGGGGGTCCCGCCTTCGTCGCGCGATCGTCGATCGCTACAACGACCTCGAGGCCGGCACGCACTTGGGGTACGATCCGGAAAAGGACCGCGCCCGGCACCATCTCGATCCTTCCGGCATCGTGGTCGTCCGCAGGGGCGTCGGGGGCGATTGAGGGTAACCCTTGTTGTCCGGTGTCGATTCATGCTATAGTGCGTACGATTTTCAATCGGGATTTGAACGGATTATTCTTCCACGAGGACAAGATGAAACGCATGCCCGTCAGCGAATTGATGACTCCCAAGGCCGTTACGATCGCCCACGACGCGACCGTGGGAAAGGCCATCGAGGTCATGACCCGCTACGAAATCCGACGGCTGCCGGTCACCAAGGACGGCAAGCTGGTCGGTATCATTTCCGACCGTGATCTGCGACAGTTGGGCGGCCGGCCCAGCCTGAAGCTCTCCAAAAGCGATCGGGATGATGCCTACCTGCAACTGCCGGTCGAAGAAGCGATGACCTTGAACGTCATCACCATCCGGGAAAATCATTCCGTGCAGGACGCGATCGCCTCGATGATCAAGCACAAGATCGGCGGTTTGCCGGTCGTTGATCGGGATGGCGCGCTGGTGGGCATCCTCTCCGAACAGGACGTGCTTAAGTATTGCCTCAGCCTTCTCGAGCAGGAAGACGAACGATAACGTCCTGATAAGGGACTGGGATGAGGGCAGGCGATGGGGGGCGGGAAAGTCCGTATCGGGATCGGTCTACTGGTGATGGTTCTCCTCGTCTGCGCCTCCTGCTCGGATCGTTCCCCGCCGAGGCTTCCGGAGAGTCCGGCAGGCCGGATGGCGATCGCCGCGCCCGAGGGGTACGCGAACGCGACGGCCGCGGCGAGGAATCGGGACGGAATGGATCACCTGCTTCGGGAGCACTGGGAGAAGGCGGCCGCCGACTTCGGCCGCGCGCTGGAGGCCGATCCGGATCTGGCGGCGGCCCATTTCAATCTGGCCCTGGCCTTGGATCAGGAAGGAAGACACGAGGAAGCTGCGGAACATTTTAAGGAGGCGGTTCGGCTCGCCCCCGCCGATCCCCGGATCAGCGATAATGAAGTGTTGAAGAAGCATCTCCGGTGAAACCTCGCCCCCCCTTTTTCCCCTTGACCCGCAGGATCGTCTCGGGGGCCGGGATTATTTTATGGATCCTTTTCTCCGCGGCCCCGGCAGCCCATTCCTCATCCCTTCAGCGCTTGTATGTCGTCAATAATGTCTCCTCCAGCGTCTCGGTGATCGATCTCGCCACGCTCGGCACCGTGGCGGAGGTTCCCACGGGGGAACGCCCGCATGACGTGAATGTCGATCCGCGGGGCCGGTATTTCTACGTGACCGTTCTGTTCACCGAACAATCGGACGACCTGCTTCAGATTTTTGACGTCAACACCCACGCCCTTGTCGCCTCCGTGGTCACCGGACACCAGCCGGTCCATGTCGTTCCGGATCATGCTGGGGAGCGGCTGTACGTTTCCAATGAAGCCGCCTCGACGCTTTCCGTGATTTCGGTCCCGGAGTTTAAAGTGATCGAGACCGTGAAGCTGAAAGGAAGGGGTCCTCATGGACTTGTCCTCACGCCGGACGGACGCTTCGTACTCACTCCCAACCGCCGCACCGGGGATATTTCGAGGGTCGATCTCGCGCGTCATCAAGTCGATCGAATCGGGTTGCCTCCGGGCGCCAAACCGATGGCCATGGGAATCACGGGTGACGGAAAATCGGCGTATGTGACCGACGTGGGGTTGAACCGGGTGCACAAGATCGATATGGCGCAAAAGACGGTTGTGGCGAGTCTGCCCGTGGGCATACTCCCGATGGAGGCCCCGGTTCATCCCACGCGGCCTTTTCTCTATATTCCCTGCATGGGGTCGGCCGCCGTCTACAAGGTCGATCTCGACAACTGGAAGGTTGAAAAAATAATACCGGTCGGGCCGGGACCGCGAGGCATCGCCTATCGTGCGGATGGAAAATATGCGTATGTAACATTAAGCGGGGAGAAGCCCAAGGGACGGGTCGCCGTCGTCGATACGGAAACCGACACGGTCCAGGCCACGTTTCCGGTGGGCGAAGCGCCGGCCGGGATCGCCGTGCTGTTTGGGAAAAACCAGGGATGGTAGGAGGTTTTTCGGGTGTCGAGGATCATGAGCGGGCCTCCTGTCCTGACCGGAAGACCCGGTCTTCGAGAACCGCCAGAAGTTTGGGCAGCGTCTCGGGATGAAGCGCCGAGATCGAGACGGCCTGAAAGCGCTGGCAGACGTCTTTGACCATCTGCGGATCGACCCGGTCTTCTTTATTGAACACCACCAGCCGGGGAATTTGATCCAGCCCGAGCCGCGTCAACAGTTTCACGACGGCCTCGATCTGCTCCTCGAAGCGGGGATTGCCGATGTCCACGACGTGGAGAAGCAGATGGGCGTCCCGCAGCTCGTCCAGCGTCGGCGCGAAGGCGCCCATCAAGTCCTCCGGCAGCTCGCGGATGAAGCCGACCGTGTCGGTGATGATCACTTCCCGTTCGCGGGGGAAGCGCAGCCGGCGGCTGGCGGTGTCCAGCGTGGCGAACAGCAGGTCGTCCGTCAGCACCTCGCTGCGGGTCAGGGCGTTCAACAGCGTCGACTTTCCCGCATTGGTATATCCCACGATCGAGACGATCGGGACCCCGCTCTTCACCCGCAAGGTCCGCCGCTCCGTCCTCGCGCGGCTGAGCGTTTGAAGTTCCTTCTCCAGGCGGCTGATCCGGTCCCGCGCGCGCCGTCGGTCCACTTCCAGCCTCGTCTCGCCCGGTCCGCGTCCTCCGATGCCTCCGGTCAGCCTCGAGAGCGCCGTGCTCCGCTCCGACAGGCGGGGAAGGCGGTATTTCAACTGGGCCAGCTCGACCTGGACCTTTCCGTCCCGGCTGTGCGCGCGTCGCGCGAAGATGTCCAGGATTAATTGGGTCCGGTCGATCACCTTCATCTCCGTGATCTCGCCGATCGCCTTGGTCTGGAGCGGGGTGAGGTTCTGGTCGAAGACGAGCAGGTCGGCCCCTTGCTGATAGGCCTTCATGATCAGCTCCTTGATCTTTCCCTCCCCCATGAGATATTTCGGATGGAGCGTCTTGGGCCGTTGGGTCACGGTGTCCACGACTATGAGCCGATCCGTTCGCGCCAGCTCGGCCAATTCCTCCATCGATTCCTCCTGATCGAGCCGGCTCTGCGTGGATGCGCTGGCCAGGATCGCCCGCTCCCGCGTGTCCTTGACGTCATACGCGGTCTGGTGCCGGGCCAGTTCCTCCTCAATCGTATTTACGAAGGACTGGCAATCCAGGTTCAACTGATGGGTCCAGATGGGCGGATGAACCTCCCAGGTCTTGCCCTCCGGGTTGGGGGGGAGGAGGTGGGCGAGATAACAATGGCCGGGAAGCCCGTTTTCCTGTACGCCGATCGCGGCCATGAGGTCCAGCCGGAGCAGGGCCAAGTCGGTGAAGTCGTCCTGGGTCAGGGGCGAGTCGTCGAGATGGGTGTGGAGGCAGCGGACGCCCCGAAGCCTGAACCGGCCGGCGCGGAACTTGGACAGGTCCGGGATCAATATCTCGCGGTCGTCGCCCACGATCACGGCGTAGATTTCCCCCCGTCGGGTGATGATCAGACCGATCTGCCGCCCGATCTCGCGGGACAGTTCGGTCAGCGCGCGTGCGAGCTCCTGTGTCACAACCTTGTCGGGGGGGATTCGGCGGCGGTATAGATGCTCCAGGCGTCGGGTTTGTCCGGCCTTGAGTCCGGTGAGATGTCCGTGAAGTGTGGGAATCGATTTTCTCCGTGTCGTGCCCATTATAACAGTTGAACCGCCCGAACTCCAGCCCCTGTTCCACGGTCCTTCAAATTCAGATTAATATATCTTCGTCAAAAACGGAGTCCATGGCACGTGTCTTGCTTTCTTGTAAGTTATCAAAGAAATTTTGACAACTCAAAAGAAAAGGTCTCCGGAGGTAAACGGAACCATGGGTCATCCCAGAATCCTTGTCATTGACGATGAAGAGAATTTCCTGAACCTTCTGTCCAAAATCCTTGGGAAAGAAGGATACGAAGTCAGAGCGACGTTCGACGGGAAACAGGCCCTGGGGTGGTTTGAACAGGAGCCGTTCGATCTGGTGCTGGCGGACATCCGGATGCAACCGATGGACGGATTTTCGGTCCTGGAGCGGATTAAAAGTTTACGACCCGATACCAAGGTCATAATGATGACCGCTTATCCTTCCGAGTCAACCCGTACGCTTGCTTTTCTCAAAGGCGCAGCCGACTATATGGTTAAGCCCTTTAACATCAACGAACTAACGCTGTTGATTCGAAGGCAACTCCTGCCTCCGTAAGTCCATTCCCTTCACGACCATTCTATGCCGCTTGTCTTGACAATGGAATTCCCTGGGAATAGGATAAGGTAACAGAGTTAGAGGGTTTCTTCATGCCCAGTTCGAAACCGGATCATTTCGATCAGGGACCGGTTCAATCGATTGAACCGGTCGTTCTAAAGGACAGTCTTTTCGCGTCGCTCATGGCGGCGCTCCCGTACGCCGCCGTGATTGTCACCCCGGAGGGTCGCCTGGGATTCATCAGTGATCAGACCACGAAGATCTTCGGCTACCGCAGGGATGAACTGATCGGCAGGCCCATCGAAGTTCTGATCCCCCAGCGCTTCCGAGAAGCCCATACCGTTCATCGCGCCGAATACGCCGCGAAGCCCATGACGCGGCCGATGGGCATCGGACTTGAATTGTCCGGCCGTCGCAAGAACGGGGCCGAGTTTCCCGTCGAAATCAGCATAAGCCCCGTGCGCATCCAAGGGCAAGACTTCGTGATCGCCCTCATTCAGGACATCACCCACCGTAAGCGAACGGGGGATGCGCTGCGGGCGAGCGAGGAGCTCTTTCGTGCCATGACCAAAACATCCCCTGTGGGGATATTCCGAACGGACGTCCATGGAAATGGAATCTACCTGAACGAGAGGGGGTGTAATATCGTCGGATTGACCTCCGACGAGGCGAAGGGCACAGGTTGGATGAAGAACCTGCACCCCGACGATCGGGAGCGCGTCTTCGCCGAATGGTCCCGTACCGTCCATGATGGGAAATCCTTTCGGTCGGAGCATCGCTTTTGCCATGCCGACGGCAAGACGGTCTGGGTGTTTGCTCAAGTGGAACTGGAACTCGGTCCGAAGGGAGAAATATTGGGTTATGTGGGCACACTGACCGACATCACCGAGCACAAGCAGATGGAGGAGTCCCTCCGGAAGAGAGAGCGGCGATTCCGCGATCTGTCCATCAATCAGGAACGGCAACTGATTCTCTCCGACCGGCTGATCTCCTTCGGGGAGGTGACGGCCTCCCTCGCCCATGAATTCAACAATCCGCTGGGCATCGTGATCGGGTTTGCTCAGGACCTGCTGACGGAGCTGGATCCGGAGGATTCCCGGTATCAATCCGTGAAAATCATCGAGGAAGAGGCGCGACGCTGCAAGAAAATCATGCAGGATCTCCTGGATTTCGGCCGTCAGACCCCTCCGCAGCATACCCAGACGGATTTGGCGGAGATTGTCCGGAAAAATATCGAAATGATTTCCCCCCGGCTCTTCAAGGCCGGCATTCGATCCGTGTTCGAGGATCCGGGCGGGCTTCCCAAGATCTGGGCGGACCCCCAGCAGTTTGGCCAGGTGCTGGTCAATCTTTTTTTCAACGCCGTTGAGTCGATGCCGAACGGGGGAAAGTTGACCGTCGGGATCGCGGCCCGGCCGCACTCCATGGCCGGTGATCCGGTCAACGATCCGGCCCCGCCCGACGACGTCATCATCACCGTCTCGGACACGGGGCAGGGGATTCAGCCCGCTCATCTCTCCAAGATCTTTCTTCCCTTTTTCACGACCAAGAGCAAAAAAGGAATGGGGTTGGGCCTGTCCATCTGCAAAAGCATCGTGGAGGCCCATCACGGAAAAATTTCGGTCGAGAGCACGCCGGGCCGTGGGACCACGTTTTCATTGTATTTGCCGGCGGACCCGAGGAGGCAGGCGCGATGACTCCGTTTCCTCCCGATTCCCCGACGCCCGAGCGAATTCTGGTGGTCGATGACGAGCCCAACATGCTCGACCTCTTTAAAAAAATCCTGGGCAAAGAAGGTTACGAGGTCGTGACGGCCTCTTCCGGGGAGGAGGCGGTCGAGAAGCTGGAGACGGAACGGTTTGACCTTCTCATTTCGGACCTCAAGATGACCGGATTGGGGGGCCTGGAGCTGTTAAAGAAGGCGAGGAAGATCGCACCGGCTCTGCCCGGTATCATGCTCACGGCCCATGGAACGATCGATTCGGCCGTTTCCGCCATGAAGGAGGGAGCCTTTGACTATCTGACCAAGCCGGTCAACAATGATGAAATCACCCTGACGGTGAAAAAGGCCCTGGAACTGCATCGGCTGACCCGGGAGGTGGAGCGTTTGCGGGAAAAGGTCGGTGCCGAATCCGCCTTGGGCAGCATCATCGGCCGGAGCAAGCCGATGCGGGACCTCTTCCGCCTGATCGGCCGGGTCGCCGACAGCCCGACCACGGTATTAATTTACGGCGAGTCCGGGACCGGAAAGGAGCTGATCGCCCGCGCGATCCACCAGCAAAGTCCGAGACGCGATCGTCCCTTCGTGGCCATCGACTGCGGGGCCCTTCCGGAAACCCTTTTGGAGAGCGAGTTGTTCGGTCACGTGCGGGGTTCCTTTACCGGAGCCGTCAGCAATAAAAAGGGACTTTTCGAAGAGGCCGATGGGGGGACGCTGTTGCTGGATGAGATCGGCGATACCACCCCGGCCTTCCAATCGAAGTTGTTGCGGGTCCTTCAGGAGGGCGAGATCCGGCCGGTGGGGGGAAACAAGACCATCAAAGTGGATGTCCGCGTCATCGCCGCCACGAACAAGGATCTCAAGAAAAACGTCGAGAACAAGGCCTTTCGCGAAGATCTCTATTACCGTCTGGCCGTCGTTCCGATCGTGATTCCGGCCCTGCGACACCGGAGGGAGGATATCCCCCTTCTGGCCGACCATTTCATCATGAAGTATTGCGAGCGGAATCGGGTTGAAACGAAGCAAATCTCACCGAAGACCCTGAAGCTCCTGATCGAGTCACCCTGGCCGGGCAATGTGAGGGAGCTTGAAAATGTGATCGAGCGCGCCGTGTTGATGAGCCCCGGTCCGGAAATTACCCCCGAGGCCCTTTTTATGGAGCCCCCGGACGAACAAGCGGGGGATGCATTGCCGAAGGCGATCCGGATGGCCACCGAAAGCGTCGAAAAGGAAAAAATCGTGGAGGCCGTGCGTCATGCCAAGGGCAATCGATCCCGGGCGGCCAAACTTCTGGGGATCAGCCGGGCCACGCTCTACAACAAATTGAAACGGTATTACCTCATCGAGTAACCCCTGCCGCTGCATAGACAAATGTCCATTTCTATGGACATCAGAAGCCGTTTGAAAATCCGACGGAAAAAATCTTATAATCTTTTTTCTTGTCCAGCCCATTGGACACTCCGTTCCCCCCCGGATCCAAGACGATCGATGAAGGCTTCCGACAATAGAGTCGTTTCTCTTTATTTTCAAAGCAGTCCGCGGAGGTCCCCCCGACATTTTTCCCCCGATAAATGGCACGGCCTTTGCTTAAAAATATTGACAGGGGAGGAGAAATTTGAACGCTATACAAGAGGAGGGTTCGTCATGAGACGCACAGAATATTTGACCGAAAAGCGTGATTTTCATAAACTGCCGGCTTCGTTGCTGATGGAGCAGGACGTCAAGTTTTGCAGGCCCTCCGATTCGGCCCGGCACATCGCCTCCGAGCTGACCAAACATAACTTCGGCAGCCTTCCGGTTGTGGAGAACGGAGGAATGCTGGTGGGGCTGGTAAGCGAATTCGATCTGCTCGGCATCCTCATGAAGGACCGGGATCCCAAAGACGTACGGGCGGAGGAGATCATGACGCGGGACGTCAAATTTGTCCGTGAAGACACCTCGGTGGACGAGATCATCCGGCTGCTGGAGGCGGATCACCTGATCCGGGTGCCGGTCGTCCGGGACGGTAAACTGGTGGGGATCGTCGCGCGGCGGGACATCCTCTTCGGCTTCATCAAGTCCACCGCCCAATATTGGCCTTGAAGAATTCAAGAGGCGGTGGGAGAAGGGTTCCCGTCAGGAGGTGTGTCATGCTCCCATTTGAGATGAAAAGCGCGATGAAGCTGAGGGAATGGTGGAGAGGCTACAAGGGGATTGGGAAAAAAAGGGAGCGCTCCGGGTGGCCGACGGCTCCCGAACGGCTGAAGATGCTTTTCGAGACGGAGAAGGTTCCGTACCGGGTGATCCCACACGCCGAGGTTTATACGGCGCCCGAACTGGCGGCCTCGATCCATACCTCCGGACGGAAAGTGGCCAAGGCGGTGATGGTTTTGGCCGACGGCCGGTATGTCATGGCGGTCCTTCCGGCTCACCGTCAGCTTGATCTCGACCGGTTTTCGGAAGTGATCGGGGCGGCTCAAGTGTCTCTGGCAACGGAAGCGGTTTTGGAAAAACTTTTTCCGGACTGCGAGTTGGGGGCCATCCCGCCATTCGGCACCCTCTACGAGTTCCGGGTCTTTGTGGATGAATCTCTCGCCCTCGAACCGGAGATTTTCTTTCAATCGGGAACGCATCACGAGATGATTGCGATGCGGTATTCGGATTTTGAACGGCTTGTTCACCCGTTAAGGGATCGCTTCGCCATGGATCCGGCGAAAAGAGCCGGCGGGTTTTGATAAAGGGAGGGGGCCATGCCGATTCGAAAAAATCTTCCGGTCCATCGGGATCCCTACCTGCCGCTGATGGGACCGAAGGAAGCGGCCGTTTGCCGAAGCTGCGGGGCGGTGTTTCATCACAAGCGCTGGTCCATGCAAATTCTTCCGGCCACGACCAGAAATCGTAAGACCCGTTCCATTACGTGTCCGGCCTGTCAAAAGAAGCGGGATTCTTTTCCGGGCGGGATCATCACGTTGAGCGGAGAGTTCTTGGCCCCCAACCGGGAAGAGATTCTGAACCTGGTTCGGAACGAAGAAGCCCGGGCCAAAAGGGTCAATCCCCTCGAGCGTATTATTTCGATCAAGGATAATCTGAAATCCGTGGAGATCCAGACCACCAGCGAACGCTTTGCCCAACGGGTCAGTATGGAAATCCACCGGGCTTACAAAGGCGATGTCACGTACCATTGGTCCCGGGATGATAAATTCATCCGGGTGAAGTGGCATCGGGGACGTGAACGATAAGAGACCATTCATCCCTTGGATGGTTATCACAAAGGAAGGAGGTTCGGCCATGTCGAAGGAAAAAGAGAAAGAGACGCGGGAGGTGACAC
Organism: Nitrospiria bacterium; assembly: GCA_035498035.1. Lineage (NCBI taxonomy): Bacteria > Pseudomonadati > Nitrospirota > Nitrospiria > Nitrospiria bacterium. Next base: position 51,956 of record DATKAN010000016.1, on the reverse strand, counting down.
CCTGGAGACCTTTTACGGAGTTGAGCCGCATGGAGCGGGAGGCCGAGCGCATGTTCGGCGATTTCTTCCGGAGACCTTTTTGGGGCTTAAACTGGCCCGACCGCTTTCGGGAGATCGGGATCCGAGAACCGGCGATCGAGATATACGAAGAGAAGGACGACGTCGTGGTCAAGGCCGAGATACCCGGGATGAAAAAGGAGGAGTTGGATATCAATATTTCCGACACCCTTCTCACCATCAAGGGTGAGAAGAAACAGGAAGAAGAGGTTAAAAAGAAAGGGTATTATTATTCCGAACGCTCATACGGGAGTTTCGTGCGGACGATTGACCTGCCCAAAGAGGTGAAGGCCGATAAGGCCTATGCCAATTTCAAGGACGGGGTATTGGAGGTGCGCTTGCCCAAGACGGAGGAGGCCAAGCGGAAAGAAGTAAAGATCAAGGTGGAGTAAACGGGGGGGATATTACCAGCGAGCAATCCGCCGGAGGCGGAGAGCACGAGGGGAAGGCCGCCCCAGGCGGACGGAGGCGGCGAGATGAGCCCCCACAAAACAGGAAGGGGATGATCAAGATGAAATGTCCGAAATGCGGCGGGCAGATGAACTTTGAGGAGTTCGTCAATGTCGAGAGCGAAGGGGGGCCGTGGTCCTATGAGGGATGGCATTGCGTCTATTGCGGGGAAATCGTCGATCCCCTGATTCTTCTGAACCGCAAGGAGGCCAGGGACCTCGAGACGGTTTCCGTCGGGAAAACGAGAGGAAAACGCTGATTGATGGCCCGGCCGTGGTTCCAGATGGAGGCGGAGGAGGTTCTCCGGGTCTTGGACAGTTCCCGGGCGGGCTTATCCGTTGCCGAAGCGAAGCGGCGGCTGGGGGAGTACGGGTCCAATCAATTAAAGGAAGAGGACCGGAAGACCGTCTGGCCCATTCTCTCCAGGCAGTTGAAGGATGTGATGATCCTCATCCTTTTCGCCGCCGCCCTGATCGCCGTTTGGATGGGAGACATCTCCGATGCGGTGATGATTCTTGTCATTGTCGGGTTGAACGCCTCCCTGGGATTCGCTCAGGAGTACCGCGCCGAGCGGGCCCTGAATGTCTTAAAGAAGCTTGAGCGTCCCCAAGTGGTGGTCCGGCGCGGGGGAACCCTTCAAGAGATTTCATCCCGGGACCTGGTTCCGGGAGATCTCATCGCCTTGAACGAAGGCCAGAGGATTCCGGCCGACGGGAGGATTATCGAGGCGGTGCAATTGAGGTTGAACGAGTCGCATTTGACCGGGGAGTCCGTCGCCGTCGCCAAGCACCCCCGGGTCCTCCACAAGAAAGATCTTTCCGTGGGGGATCGGCTCAACTTGGTATTTATGGGTACATCGGTGGTCGCGGGCCATGCCTGGGCCGTCGTGACCGAAACGGGGATGGGAACCGAACTCGGGAAGATCGCCCGCCTTCTCCAGAGGGTGGAAGACCGCAAGACGCCGCTTCAACTCCGTTTGGCCCATCTCGGAAAATGGCTGGCCGGCGCGGCTGTGGCCATGACGGCGGTCATTTTCATCGCCGGTCTCCTTCGGGGAGAACCGACGGAGACGATGCTCTTGACCGCGATCAGTCTGGCCGTGGCGGTGATCCCGGAGGGGCTCCCGGCCGTCGTGACGATCGTTCTGGCGATCGGAGCGCAGGCCATGGCCCGCCGCAATGCGCTGATCCGGAAGCTGCCCGCCGTGGAAACGCTGGGCTCCGTCACCGCGATCTGCTCCGACAAGACCGGGACCTTGACCCAGAATGTCATGTCGGTCGAGATGGTTTATTTCGAAGGGCGCCTGGTGAACATCACCGGCACGGATTATGCCCCGGAGGGTAATTTTCAGGAAAAAGGACAGAGGCTGGACCCCGTAAACGAACCGGCGCTTCTTCAGCTGCTCCGGGCCGCCGCCCTTTGCAGCAACGCCCGTCTGGAGCGGCGGGAGAATCTCTGGATCATTTTGGGAGATCCGACGGAGGGGGCCCTGTTGGCGGCGGCCGCGAAGGCCGGTTTCTGGAAGGACCGGCTTGAGGCGGAATATCCGCGCATCGCCGAAAAACCCTTTGATTCAAATCGAAAGCTCATGACGACGGTCCACCGGGATCCATCCGGCCGCCTGTTCGCCTTCAGCAAAGGAGGCATCGAAGAAATTCTCCGGCGGGCCGTCTCGGTCACGGAAGGCGGGGTCCGCAGGCCTCTGACCCGTCGTCATCATGATCGAATCGTGCAGGTCCACCGTGAGCTGGCCGCGGACGGCGTCCGGATCCTCGCGTGCGCGATGCGCGGCTTGGAAACCGAGCCCTCCGAGGAGAATTTAAAGGATGTGGAGGAAGAGATGGTCTTCCTGGGTTTGGTCGGAATGATGGATCCCCCCCGGCCGGAGGTCCTGGCCGCCGTGGCGAATTGCCGCGAGGCCGGGATCCGGCCGATCATGATTACGGGGGATCATCGTGTGACGGCCGAAAGCGTCGCGAGGCATCTGAAAATCCAGGGTCCCAACGATCGTGTCCTGACCGGAGAGGACCTGGAGTCCATGTCCCCCGAAGACTTGGCGCCGTTGGTTTCCAATGTTTCCGTATACGCCCGGGTCTCGCCCGACCAGAAGGTAAAGATCCTCCAGGCCCTCAAGAGGAGGGGGGAAGTCGTGGCGATGACCGGCGACGGCGTGAACGACGCCCCGGCCCTGCGGATGGCCGATATCGGCGTGGCGATGGGGCGGGGGGGCACGGACGCCGCCCGCGAAGCCTCCGACATGGTGCTTTTGGATGACAATTTTGCTACAATTGTCTCCGCCGTCAAGGAGGGACGGATCATCTACGACAACATCCGGAAATTCACCCGGTATATATTGTCCACCAACAGCGGCGAGATCATGACGATGTTCTTCGCGATTCTGTTCGGCCTGCCGCTCCCGTTGCTTCCGGTCCAGATTCTCTGGATCAACCTCATGACGGACGGACTTCCGGCCCTGGCGCTGGGCGTGGAGCCGGCGGAGCGGGATGTCATGAAAAGACCGCCGAGGGATCCGGAGGAGGGCCTGTTCACCGGGGGTCTGGGTCCCCAGATTGTGTGGGTGGGTTTGATCACCGGGGCGGGGACCCTCGGCATATTGGCATGGGTTCAGGCCGGGCAGGGTCTCGGGCACGGGCGTACGGCCGCTTTTTTCGTCCTCACGATTTTTCAGATGTTCAGCGTGCTGGCCATGCGCTCGGAGCGGAACGCGCTGTGGACGATCGGTTTGTTTTCGAACCCGAAACTGGTCAGCGCGGTGGTCGTGATCGTCGTTCTTCAACTGGCCATCACCTACAGCCCCGCCCTGCAGCCGTTCTTTCACACCACGGCGTTGACGATGGGAGAACTGGCCCTGTGCCTGGGCGTGGCCCTGACCGTTTATCTGGTTTTGGAGGGAGAAAAATGGTATCGTTATCGGGGGCGGATCGGGCAACCCGCCCGAATCCGTCTTTAAATCGGACTTATTGAAAAAGCCTCGGGGGGAAAACCATGATCGAACTTCATCGGATCTTGATGGCGACCGATTTTTCGGATTATTCCAATGAGGCCTTGGAGTATGCCGTGCATCTGGCGCGGGGCTTCGGCGCGGATTTATATCTGCTTCATGTGTTCGAACCGCCTTTTTTCAGCCATACGGGCGTGTCTCCCGGTGTTCGGCCGGAAATCCATGAGTGGATCCAGGAGGTCAGGGAAGCGGAGCATGAAAATCTTAACAAACTGGCGGATCGGGTCCGGCATCAGGGGCCAAAAGTTCATGCCATCTTGAAGGAGGGTACTCCGTTTCTCGAGATTCTCCATACCGCGGGTGAGATTCCGGCCGATATGATCGTGCTCGGAACGCACGGGCGCACGGGACTGGGACATGTCCTGATGGGGAGCGTGGCGGAGCGGGTTGTGCGAAAGGCCGCCTGTCCCGTGTTTACGGTAAAGCCGAAGGCGCTGGCGGGCAAAAAAGAAGGGAAAGGCTCTTAACGGAAGTCCGTTCGCCGGGGGTGGAACACCATGTCAGGACCGGTCGATTTGAAGAAAGAGTCGTTGATCGTTTCCTGGGTCGGGGGTGTTCGGCTGACCGTGCAGGTTCGGAACCATACCCTCATGCTGGATCAGCCGAGGGAGGAAGGCGGGGAGGATCGTGGGGTCACGCCGGTTGAGATGTTCGTCGCCTCCCTGGGGGGCTGCATCGGGTATTTTGCCGTGCGTTTCTGCCAGCGCCACAAAATCCCGACGGACGGACTGAGGGTGAGGACGCAATGGGACTATGCCGAGGGTCCTCACCGCGTCGGGGCCATGATCGCGTATGTCGATCTCCCGGTTCCGCTGGAGGCGGCGATGAAGCTTCGCCTTCAAAAGGTCCTGGAGAGCTGCACCATCCATCGATCTTTGGCGGATCCTCCCAAGGTTTCGGTCGTGATCAACGAATCTTCGAAAACAAGGAAATGGGAAAATTAAGGGGGAGCGTGATGAAAATTCCACTTCAGATTACGGTACGCAACGCCTCGATATCCGAGTCGGTTAATAACGAAATCCGCGAGAAAGCGTCCAAGCTGGATCAATATTCCGATCACATCATCGGCTGTCGGGTGACGGTGGACAATCCCCACCGGCATCAACACCAAGGCATGCTTTATAAAGTGCAAATCGATCTGACCGTCCACGGCTCCGAACTGGTGGTCAAACACCATCCCCACGAGGATATCTACGTGGCGGTTCGAGACGCCTTCGACGCGGCTCGCCGAAAGCTGGAGGATTATGAGCGACGGCTTCGCGGGGACGTGAAAATCCACCAGTCCGCAACGCGCGCCCGCGTGAGCAAGCTGTTTCCGCAGGAGGGGTATGGGTTCCTCGAGGCGCCGGACGGCCAGGAAATCTATTTTCATCGAAACAGCGTCCTGAAAGATGCCTTCGACCGGATGAAGATCGGAATGGAAGTGCGGTTTGTTGAAGAGTTGGGAGAAAAAGGTCCCCAGGCGAGCACCGTCGAAATGATTCGGGCTCGTCGCGGTCGAGAAGCCCAGACCTGATCCCGAACGGATGGACCCGTATCGCGGTTGGGGCCAAGCGGGAGCTCGACTTCATACGCCAGGGAGGAAATAAATCATGTTGTCCAATATTCGCGGTATCTTGTTCGCCGTTCTGATCTTGGGGCTTGGAATTTGGATCCTTCCCGCATCCGGGATTGACGGCGATGCATCGAAGGGGAGACCGATCTATGAAAAGAACTGTCTGATCTGTCACGGTCCGCAGGGCCGTGGAGACGGACCGATGGGAAAGTCGCTGAACCCGCCCGCGCCGAACTTCGCCAGTCCGGAGAGCCGACGCAAACCCGACGCCGATCTGCTGAAGGCCATTCGCGAGGGCCATCCGGATACCGCGATGACGGCATGGAAAGGAACGCTCTCGGAACAGCAATTTCTTGATGTGTTGTCCTATGTGCGGGCGCTGAGCCAAGGCGTCGAGAAGGATAAGAGCTGATACCCCAGGGTTAATAATAAAAAAATGTTCATGAAAATTATTTGAGTATATTCATGTATTATCAATAGGTTGAAATATCGTGTGAGTTGACATTTGTTCCTTCATAGGCGTATTATATAGTTGGATAAAGGAGATGCTCTTTGAAAAAAAGAATAGGACTGCGGTGTTAGTGACGATTGGTTGACCTTTGGGAACAGTTGAAGAAGGGGAGCCTTCCCCCTTTCCTGTCGGAGACGGAGGGGGGCAAAAAAGAGCACCCACTTCGTAGAAACGCCTCAGGTTCAACAATCAGAAAACGGCATCGCGGTCAATGGCACCGCCCCGAAGAAAGCCTGTCGACGTTCGACGTGTCCGCAGCACCGTTGGGTGCGTAACGGGACCGGAGAAAACCGGGATGGGAATGCAGCGACAGCCCCCAAGGATCGCAGCAAACCGGCCGGTCGGTATTCGGGCCGACGGACGAAAGGTGAGCGTTTGGGACGATGCCTTCTTTTTATTGACCGAATTCCACGAGAGCCGGTGGGTTCGGTTTTTTTATTCCCGTGCCTCCCGCGTGGGACTTTTCGGACCCGGACATTGACATTGAACCGGCAAACCGGATAAAGTTCTCTTCCAACGGCCATCACGAGAGAGAAGCCATGACCTTGAACCGCCTGGAAATATCTTCCGAAGCCCTCCGCGCCCGCATGGATCCGGATCAATTCACCTTCACGACCACGGAAGAACTGGCCCCGCAAGACGCCGTGATCGGCCAGGAAAGGGCGGTTCGAGCGATCGACTTCGGTCTGCACATTGAGGACCGGGGCTACAACATATACGTTTCCGGGGTTCCGGGGACGGGAAAGAATACGATCGTAAGGTCCATGATCAAACGGGTGGCCGAAACGCAGCCCACCCCGGACGATTGGTGCTATGTCCATAACTTTCAGGATCCGGATCGTCCGAAAGTGTTGAGCCTGCCCGCGGGGAAAGGACGGGAGTTCCAGCGGGACATGGAACGCCTCATCGGGGCCCTCCAGGTTGAGATCTCACGGGTGTTCCAGAGCAAGGAGTACGAGGATCAACGGAGGCAATTGGAAGAAACGTTTTCCAAGGCCCGTGACAGCCTCACGAATCAATTGGAGGAACAGGCCCGGGAGTACGGCTTCATCATCAAGAGCACCCCGTTTGGGATGGCGGTGGTTCCGGTCGTCCGGGGGAAGCCGATAGAGCCCGAGCAACTCGAAGCGTTGGATGCCCGGACCCGGGACGAGATTGAACGGAAGCAGAAGGATCTTCACGAGCATATTCACACCTTCGTTCAACAACTCCGCGCGCTGCGGGAAGAGATGCACCGGAAGGTCGCGGAGCTGGATCGTCAGGCGGCGCACTTCACCTCCGAGCATGCCTTCGATAGCGTGCGAAAGAATTATCGGGCCTTTCCCAAGGTAATGGACTACATCCAGGCCGTCCAACAGGATGTCCTGGAAAACTTCAAGGATTTTCTTCCCGAGCAGGAGACGCCGATTCGGATTCCCGGCCTGGAGATCGAGTCCCCGCGGAAATCGATGACCCGTTACGCGGTCAACGTGGTGGTGGACAACGCCGGAACTCGGGGCGCGCCCCTGGTGGAGGAGGGGAATCCCACGTACAACAACCTGATCGGCCGCATCGAAAAGAAAGGCCGTTTGGGAACCCTTTACACGGATTTTACCCTCATTAAAGCCGGCTCTCTCCTTCAGGCCAACGGCGGGTTCCTTGTTCTGAACGTGTTGGATGTGCTCCGGAGCCCCTTTACCTGGGACGCGCTCAAGCGGGTGATCAAGAACCGGGAGGTCAAGATCGAGGATATTGCCGAACTCTACGGCGTCATCGCCTCTGCCGGCATCAAGCCGGAGCCGATCCCGGTGCATCTGCGGGTAGTCCTGATCGGAAACCCGTTGATCTATTACCTGCTCCATGCCTATGACGAGGATTTCGGAAAACTTTATAAGGTGAGGGTCGACTTCGAACAGGATCGGCCCCGCGACGCCGACGCCCCCCTCCAGTACGCTCATTTCGTCGGACGGATTTGCCGGGAAGAGGGGCTTCTCCATTTCGATCGAACCGCGGTGGGAGCCCTCCTGGAGCAGACCTCCCGCTGGGCAAATCATCAGAAAAAACTCTCCCTCCGTTTCAGCGAGCTCACGGATTTGATCCGGGAGTCGAGCCACTGGGCCCATTCGGAGGGCGCCGCCCGTGTTTCACGGCCACACGTTCAGAAAGCCGTGGAAGAAAAAATTTATCGATCCAATCTGCTGGAACAGCAGATCCGGGAGCTGATCACGGAGGGAACCCTCATGGTGGATCTCTCCGGGACCGTCGTGGGTCAGGTCAACGGACTGTCCGTTTATGAGCTGGGCGATTTCTCGTTCGGACGTCCTTCCCGCATCACCGCACGGGTCTTTTTGGGATCCTCCGGAATCGTCAATATCGAGCGGGAGGCCAAGCTCGGAGGTAGGACGCACAACAAAGGCGTGATGATCCTTTCGGGATATCTGGGCGGCCGGTATGCCCGGGAAATTCCCCTGTCGCTTTCCGCGAGCCTCTGCTTCGAGCAGAGCTACGGCGAGGTGGAGGGCGATAGCGCCTCGGCGGCCGAAGTGATCGCCCTCCTGTCCGCCCTTTCCGATATCCCCCTCCGTCAGGGGATCGCGATCACGGGCTCGGTCAATCAGCGGGGCGAGCTTCAGGCGATCGGCGGCGTGAACGAAAAGATCGAAGGTTTCTATTCCGTCTGCAAAGCCCTGGGATTGACGGGGGACCAAGGCGTGATCATTCCCAGCCGGAACCTCAAGCACCTGATGTTGAACGACGGGGTCGTGGAGGCCGTGGCCTCGGGCCAATTCCACGTGTATGCGGCTTCGACGGTGGATGAGGCGATGGAGATCTTAACCGGTCATCCCGCCGGTGAACGGCAAGCGGACGGGAAATACCCGGACGGAACCATCAACGCGGCGGTCATGAGGCGCCTGACCGATATGAATGAAAAATTGCGGGCGATGGAGCCCGACCGGCCCCGCCCCCTCCGGGTTTCGAGCCTGGAACCGCCGGACGACAGCCTGACGGAGTAGTCCGGCCTTGAATCCGTGCAGCGGGCCAAGGACCGGTTGCAAGGCCGGGGTATTTAACGCCGCCGATCGGGTCCCTTCACACATGGCCGAGGATCAACGCCCGATGGAGTCCGAATCCAGCATCCTGCTCACCGACCTCTACCAGCTCACGATGCTCCAGGGTTACTTTGACCGGGGAATGGAAGAGACGGCCGTCTTCGAGTTCTTCGTTCGTAAGCTTCCGCCCGGCCGCGGCTTCCTGATGGCCGCCGGCCTTCAGCAGGCGCTGGATTACATCGAGGGGCTTCATTTTACCCCGCGGGAGCTGGAGTGGCTGGCCCGGAGCGGCCGCTTCAGCCGGTCCTTTGTCGACCACCTTGAACGGTTCCGGTTCACCGGCGATGTCCATGCCATGCCGGAAGGGACCCTCTTCTTTCCGCATGAGCCGATGCTTCGGGTGACCGCGCCGCTTCCGCAGGCGCAATTGGTCGAAACCCGCCTGATCAATCTTCTCCACTTCCAGACCCTGATCGCTTCCAAGGCGGCGCGCTTCGTCCTGGCGGCGCCCGGAAAACTCCTGGTCGATTTCGGGTTGCGGCGGGCCCACGGCGCGGAGGCCGGGTTGATGGCGGCGCGGGCCTCATACCTCGCCGGATTTTCCGGGTCGGCCACCGTCCTGGCGGAGTTTCTCTTCGGTATACCGGCGTACGGGACCATGGCCCATTCTTTTATCCAGGCCCATGACGATGAACAGGAGGCCTTCGTCAATTTTGCCCGCGCCCAGCCCGACAACGTGATGCTTTTGCTGGATACCTACGACACGGAGGCGGCGGCCGAGATGGCGGTGGCGCTTGCCCCTCGGCTCAAGGCGGAAGGAATCGCGATAAAGGGCGTGCGGCTCGACAGCGGGGATCTGGGCGACCATGCGCGGAAGGTACGCCGAATTCTGGACAACGGGGGTCTGACCGATGTGACGATCTTCGCCAGCGGAAACCTGAGCGAGACCCGCCTGCGGAGCCTGATCGAGAACGCGGCCCCGATCGACGGTTACGGAATCGGTTCGGACCTGGTCACGTCGGCCGACGCGCCGCACCTGGATTGTGCCTATAAGCTCGAAGAATACGCCGGGCGCGCGCGGCGCAAGCGCTCGGAGGGAAAGGCCACGTGGCCCGGGCGGAAACAGGTTTTCCGGCGCTACGGCCCGGACGGCCGGATGCGCGAGGACCTCCTCACGCTCGACGATCGCCCGGAGGAGGGGAAGCCGTTGATCCATCCGGTGATGAGCGCCGGCCGGCGTCTTGAGCCGCCCGCTCCGCTGACCGAATTGCGCGCCTACGCCGCCGACCAGCTGGCGCACCTGCCCGAGCCCTTCCGCGGGCTTCAAGAGGTTCCGCCTTATCCCGTAAAGATTGCGGAAGCCCTGACGGCCCTGGCCCACAAGGTGGACGCCGAGACGCGTCGCGAGCGGGCCCGATGACGGGCGCCCCTTTCATCGTCGTACTGGGCGTGGGCAACACGATGATGCAGGACGACGGCATCGGCGTTCGCGCCGTTCGAACGTTGGCCGAGACCTATGAACTTCCGCCCCGGGTCCGACTGGTGGAGGGAGGGGTTGCCGGTCTTCGCTGCCTGTCCGAATTCGAAGGGGCCGGAAATATCCTGATTGTGGACGCCGCGGACGGGAAAAAGCCACCGGGGGCCATCGCCCGTCTTTCTCCGGAGGAGCTGCCCGAACGCCGGGAAGGCGTCTTTTCGGCCCACGAAATGGGCGTCGCGGACCTGCTGTCGATCGCCCGGTTTCTTGGAAAACTTCCCCCGACCCGGATCGTCGCGGTTCAGCCGAAGGAGGCTCACAGCGTCGGACCGGACCTCACCCCCGAACTCCTGGACGCCCTTCCGCGCGTGGTCGAGGTCCTGGCGGAGGAACTCCGGGCGCTCGGCGTGGAACCCGTCCGGAAAGGGGCTCGCCATGCATGAGCTCTCGTTGGCGCGGAGGATCGTCGAAACGCTGCGACGGCATCTTCCCCCGGGCGGGGGGCGGGCCGTAAAATCGGTGACACTGAGACTGGGCGAGTTCAGCCGGATCGCCCCCGAATCGCTGGAGCTCTGGTTTGAAATGGCCGCCGAAGGAACGCCCGCTCAGGGGGCGAAGCTCAGGATCGAAACGGTCCCGGTTCGTGGTCGATGCGTGGAATGCGGTGCGGACTTCGAGGGCGGCCGTTTCATGGCCCATGGTCCGAACTGCGGCCGGCCCGGGGTCGAATTGATTTCCGGGATCGAGCCGTACGGGATCGAGGTCGAACTCTTCGAGTCGGAACGATGATGACACAACGCCTGCGAATTTCCATCCGGGGGGCCGTTCAGGGAATCGGGTTCCGCCCCTTCATCTACCGGCTGGCCGTGGAGTTGAAATTGGCGGGTTGGACCCGCAATGGCCTCCAAGGGGTTTTGATCGAGGCGGAAGGAAGCCCGACCCGTCTGGAGGCCTTCCTCCTCCGCCTCGAAAAAGAGAAACCGCCCGGCTCAATCATCCAGGGCCTCGAGTGGTCCTTCCATGATCCCGTCGGTTACGCCGGGTTTGAGATACGACACAGCGACGATTCCGGGGCCCCGACCGCGCCGGTGCTTCCGGACATCGCCACCTGCCCGGATTGTTTGGCCGAGCTGTTTGATCCCACGAATCGGCGCCACCTCTATCCCTTCACGAACTGCACCCGCTGCGGGCCGCGCTATTCGATCATCGAAGCCCTTCCGTACGATCGGGCCAACACGACCATGAAAAAGTTCGCGATGTGCGACGCCTGCCGCGGCGAGTATGAGAGCCCGCTCGACCGGCGCTTCCACGCCCAGCCCAATGCCTGCCCGATCTGCGGCCCCCATCCGGAGTTGTGGGATGAGAGGGCCGCGCCGCTGTCCGGAAATCACGAAGCCGTCGTCGGGGCCGCGGCGGCGATCCGCGCGGGGAAGATCGTCGCGGTCAAGGGGCTCGGCGGATTTCATCTGTTCGCCGATGCCCGAAATGAGGAGGCGGTGGGTCGTTTGCGAGGGCGAAAACGCCGGGGAGAAAAGCCCTTCGCGCTGATGTTCCCCTTCCTCGAAGGCATTCGGGAAGAATGCGACGTTTCCGATCGGGAGGCGGTCCGGCTTCGTTCCCCGGAGGCGCCCATTGTATTGCTTCGAAAACGTGAACGCTCAAATTTGAAATCCCGGATCGCCCCCTCCGTCGCCCCCGATTGTCCGGACCTCGGGGTCATGCTGCCCTACACGCCGCTGCATCACGTGTTGATGCGGGAGCTGGGTTTTCCGGTTGTGGCGACGAGCGGGAATGTCTCGGACGAGCCGATCTGCACCGAGGAGCGGGAGGCCGTCGACCGGCTGGGCGGGATCGCGGATCGCTTCCTTGTTCACGACCGTCCCATCCTCCGACCGGTGGATGACTCGGTGGTCCGGATCCTCATGGATGGCGATCAGGTTCTCCGGCGCTCCCGCGGCTACGCGCCGCTTCCCGTGGGTCTCGAGGCGCCGGGACCTTCGCTATTGGCCGTCGGAGGGCATCGGAAGAACACCGTGGCCGTGACGGCGGGAACGCAAATTTTTATCAGTCAGCATATCGGCGATCTGGAAACCCCGGAGGCTTACGAGGCCTTCCAAAAGGGGATCGCGGACCTGAAGGGGCTCTACGGGGTCCGGCCGGAACGGATTGTGTGTGATCTCCATCCGGATTATTTATCCGGCCAATTTGCCCGTAGGCAACCGGAGCCCGTCATCGCCGTTCAACATCATCGGGCCCACGTGGCGTCCTGCATGGCCGAAAATGGGCTCGAGGGTCCGGTCCTCGGCGTGTCCTGGGACGGGGCCGGCTACGGAGACGACGGAACGATCTGGGGCGGCGAATTTTTTGCGGCCGATGCGCTTCCATATCGTCGCGTCGCCTCGTTTCGGCCGTTCCGTCTTCCGGGAGGCCCGGCCGCCGTCCGGGAGCCCCGGCGCGCGGCCGCGGGCCTGTTATTCGAGATGATGGAGGAAGGGCTGTTTGATCGGAACGATCCGTCCTTTTTCCAATCATGGACCCTTCCCGAACGGAAACTGCTCCGGAGGATGCTTAGCCGTGGGATCCATTCGCCGCGGACCTCCAGCGTCGGACGTCTTTTTGACGCCGTGGCTTCGATCCTCGGGCTCCGTCAGCAGGTCGCCTACGAGGGCCAGGCGGCGATGGAACTGGAGTACGCGATGGGGACCCTGCGGACGGATGAAGGGTATCCGTTTGAGATTCGTGACGGGGCAGGGGCGGTTCATGAACCCCCCCTAAGAATCGTCGATTGGGAGCCGATGGTTCGTTCGATTCTCGAAGACCTCCAGTCGACGGTTCCGGTCCCGCGGATTTCGGCCCGATTCCACAACACGCTCGCCGAGATGATCGTCGATCTCGCCGCTCGCTTCGGAGAAGAACGGGTCGTCCTGAGCGGCGGATGCTTCCAGAACAAATATCTGACCGAGCGGGCCGTTCATCGGCTCCAAGCGGCCGGCTTCCGTCCCTACTGGAATCGGAGGGTCCCCCCCAACGACGGAGGGCTGGCCCTGGGACAGGCGTTTATCGCGCTTCGGGAAGCCCGGGCGATGAAGGATGCCGTCGCCGCGGTTGAGTTGGAATAGGCACCCTTCGGCGGGCACGGCGGGCGGGGTGAGGCTGTATGTGTTTGGCGATTCCCGGGCAAGTGTTGGAGATCGAGGATGGGATCCGGCCCCGCATGGGACGGGTTCGCTTCGGAGGGATAGAGAAGCGGGTCTGTCTGGAATGGATTCCGGACGCCACGATCGGCGATTATGTGATCGTCCATGTCGGTTTTGCGATCAGCAAGATGAACCAGGAAGAAGCCATGAAGACGCTCGAACTGTTCCGGGAGGCCGAGGGCGCCCTGGAAGAGCTCAAAATTCCGGAGCCGGGGGAGGCTCGGGGAATTCCGCGAGCGGGCGAGGGAGGTCCGGATGCGCTTCGTCGATGAATTCCGGGACGGGGCCCTGGCCCGGAAATATTCCGAACAGCTTCACGCCATCACGACCCGCCCCTGGACGATCATGGAGATCTGCGGCGGACAGACCCATGCGATCGTCAAATACGGAATCGAATCCCTGCTGCCGGATCCTATCAGCCTGGTGCACGGTCCCGGCTGTCCCGTCTGCGTGACGCCGCTGGAGATGATCGACAAGGCCGTCGCCGTCGCCTCCCGCCCGGAGGTCATTTTCACCTCGTTCGGCGACATGCTCCGCGTCCCCGGTTCGAGCCGGGATCTGCTCACGGTGAAGGCGGAGGGCGGGGACGTGCGCATGGTCTACTCGCCGCTCGACGCGCTGAAGATCGCCAGACAGAACCCCGACCGGGAGGTCGTCTTTTTCGCGGTGGGCTTCGAGACGACGGCCCCGGCCAATGCGATGGCGGTCTGGCAGGCCGGGCGGCTGGGTCTGAAGAATTTTTCGATTCTATGCTCCCATGTGCGGGTCCCGCCCGCCATGGAGGCGCTTCTCTCTTCGCCGAACCACCGGGTGCAGGGATTTCTCGCGGCCGGGCATGTCTGCACGGTGATGGGGTACGGGGAATATCTTCCGATCGCGGAACGGCATCGCGTTCCGATCGTCGTGACCGGATTCGAGCCGGTGGACATTCTGCAGGGCATCGCCATGACTGTCCGGCAGCTTGAAGCTGGTCGCGCCGAGGTCGAAAATCAGTACGCGCGGTCCGTTCGTCGCGAGGGAAATGTCCTGGCCCAAGACATCTTGACGGAGGTGTTCGAGCCGACCGACCGCCGGTGGCGCGGCATCGGCGAGATCCCGATGAGCGGGTTCCGATTGAACCGGGCCTATTCGGATTATGACGCCGAGGCGCGTTTCGATCTGAACGAGATCCAGGCCCGGGAATCCCCCCTCTGCATCGCGGGCCTCGTGCTCCAGGGCCTGAAGAAGCCGCAGGACTGTCCCGCCTTCGGCGCGCCGTGCACGCCCGAATCTCCGCTCGGCGCCCCGATGGTCTCTTCGGAAGGGGCCTGCGCGGCGTACTATCATTTCGGCCGGGTGGATTTGAAATCCTAAAACGGAATATTTCCATTTGAGATTGAAGAGAAGGAGCGACGATGGACGAAAAAACGGGCCTTGATCCGACGATCGATTTATCGTGTCCGATCCCCGTCACCGAGTACAAGAACGTGCTGTTGGCCCACGGCGGCGGGGGAAGGCTCACCCAGCAGATGATCCAGAAAATGTTTCTCCCGTCGTTCCGGAACGAATTTCTGGAATCCCTGCACGACGGCGCCGTCGTTCCGCTCGGGGATGTTCGGATGGCGTTCACCACGGATTCCTATGTTGTGAAACCGATCGTCTTTCCCGGGGGCGACATCGGCGCCCTGGCGGTCAACGGCACGGTGAATGATCTCGCGATGTGCGGAGCCCGGCCGCTCTACCTCTCGGCCGCCTTCATCATCGAGGAAGGGTTCCCGATGGAGGATTTGTGGCGGGTCGTTCTTTCGATGCAGACGGCCTCCCGGAAGGCCGGTGTCCTGCTGGTGACAGGGGATACCAAAGTCGTGGACCGGGGCAAAGGCGACAAAATCTTCATCAACACCTCGGGGGTAGGGACGATCGAATCCGGCATCGACATCCGTCCGAAGCGTGTGAAGCCCGGCGACCGGATCATCCTCAGCGGGGCGATCGCGCTGCACGGCCTCGCGGTCATGTCCGTCCGCGATGGTCTGGAGTTCGAGACGCGGATCGAAAGCGACACGGCCGCGCTCCATGATCTTGTCATGACGATGCTGAAGGCGAGCCAGGAAATCCATGGGCTTCGCGACCCCACCCGCGGGGGCCTGGCCAGCGCGTTGAACGAGATCGCCGAGGCGGCCCGGGTCGGCCTCTCGATTTTGGAAGACCGGATCTCGGTCGGCGAAGACGTGAAAGGCGCCTGCGAGATTCTGGGGCTCGATCCCCTCTACGTCGCGAACGAGGGGAAGCTCGTCGCCTTTGTCGATTCCGATTCGACCGAACGCGTGCTGGCGGCGATGCGGCGGCATCCGCTCGGAAAAGAGGCCGCCGTGATCGGAGAAGTGGTGGCCGATCACCCCGGCACGGTCGTCATGAAAAGTCGGATCGGGGGCCGACGGGTCGTTGATATGCTGTCGGGCGAAGCGCTGCCGAGGATTTGCTGACGGGCGCCGTCTCGGGCCAAGATTTCGCGGCGGACATCAGGCCCTTGAATCCGCGTAGCAAGCGTAATCCCCGTCTGTTAGGGGGGGCAGCGAGCGAATTAAACGAGGGCTTTCTCCATCCGGATCGAAGATCCCCGGCTGGAAGGCCGGGGTTCTTCAAAGGGTAAGACGACTCCATGGAGATTACATTTTTAGGCGCCACCGGAACCGTGACCGGTTCCAAATATTTGATCGTCTCGGGTTCCAGGAAGGTGCTGGTGGATTGCGGTCTGTTTCAGGGCTTCAAACAGTTGCGGCTTCGAAACTGGGAATCCCTGCCTATCAGCCCGGCCGAGATTGACGCGGTCGTCCTGACCCATGCCCATCTGGATCACAGCGGGTATCTCCCCCTTTTGGTCAAGGAGGGTTTTTCGGGCCGGATCCTCGGCACGCCGGCCACGCGCGATCTGTGCGCGATTCTGTTGCCGGACAGCGGCTTCCTCCAGGAGGAGGACGCCGAGCATGCCAACAAACATCGATATTCGAAGCACTCCCCGGCCCTTCCCCTTTACACGCGGCAAGACGCCTTGCAATCGCTTCGTCAGTTCTCGATCCTCGATTATGAACGGGACCTCGACCTCGGCGGGGGACTGACCGTGAGACTCTTGCCCGCCGGACATATATTGGGATCGGCCTTTGTTCTCCTGAGGAACAACATCACCTCCATCCTGTTTTCCGGCGATTTGGGTCGTCCGCACGATTTGATTATGAAACCTCCGGCCGCGGTCCGTAAAACGGATTATCTGGTGATCGAGTCGACCTACGGGAATCGCCTTCACGACCCGACCGATCCGAAGGCGGCGCTGGCCGCGGTGATCCATCGCACGGTCGAGCGCGGGGGCGTGCTATTGATTCCATCGTTCGCGGTCGGCCGCACGCAGTCGGTGCTCTATTACATCCACCTTCTCAAATCCGAGGGGGCGATCCCGGACATCCCGGTCTACCTCAACAGTCCCATGGCGATCGAGGCGACGGACCTCTACCTCCGCGACGCCGTTGGGCATCAATTGACCCCTTCCCAATGCCGGGCGATGTGCGGCGCCGCTCATTTCGTCAACAGCGTGGAGGAATCCAAGCGGCTGAACGGATTCCCCCCGCCGATGATCGTGATCTCGGCCAGCGGCATGGCGACCGGGGGCCGCGTGCTGCACCATATCAAGGCCTTCGCGCCGGACCCGCGCAACACGATTCTGTTTGTCGGGTATCAGGCCGGCGGAACGCGGGGGGAGGCGATGACCCACGGGGCTCCGTCGGTCAAGATTCACGGCGAATATATCCCCGTGCGGGCCGAGGTGGTGGCGTTGGAAGGTCTGTCCGCCCACGCGGACTATGCCGAGATCATGGATTGGCTGGGTCATTTCGATGAGCCGCCGGCCAAAACCTTTATTACGCACGGCGAACCGCCCGCGGCCGACGCGCTCCGTCACCGGATCGAGGAGCAGCGGGGTTGGCGTTGCCGTGTTCCGGACTATCTTGAACGGGCCGAGCTTAAATGAATTTTTCAACGGTCAGGGGGGTGTCATGACCCACGCCGGGGGGGCGGGGACCTTTCATTCACTGCGGCTCCGCCGCTTGGGGATCGATACCTATCAGGAATCGATTATCTATATGCGCAGCGATTGTCATGTCTGCCGCTCCGAAGGGTTTGAAGCCCAGTCGCGCATCCGAATCGAGCACGGCGGGCGTTCGATCATCGCCACGCTCAACATTGTGACGACCGATCTCCTGGCGCCGGAGGAGGCCGGCCTGTCCGAGGCGGCCTGGAGACTTCTGGGCGCGAAGGAGGGGGATCGGATCCTCCTCTCGCACGCGGCCCCCCTGGAATCCCTCGGCCATGTGCGCGCGAAGGTGTATGGGAAGCGACTCGGCGACGACGCGATGAACGCGATCGTGCGGGACATCGCGGCGGGACGATATTCCGATGTGCATCTCGCCTCGTTCATCACGGCCTGCGCGGCCAGGGATCGTCTCGACCTGGAGGAGACGGCGTCGCTCACGCGCGCGATGATCCGGGTGGGTCAGCGCATCGAGTGGAGCCAAACGCCGATCATGGACAAACATTCGATCGGCGGCCTCCCCGGAAACCGCACCACGCTTGTCGTGGTCCCGATCGTGGCGTCGTTCGGCTTGATCATTCCGAAGACTTCCTCCCGGGCGATCACCTCCCCCGCCGGGACGGCCGACACGATGGAGATCCTGGCGCCGGTCGCGCTCGATATCGCCCCCATGCGTCGTGTGGTGGAGCGGGAGGGGGGCTGCATCGTCTGGGGCGGCGCCGTCCGTTTGAGCCCGGCGGACGATGTGTTGATCCGGGTGGAGCGGCCGCTGGACCTGGACAGCGAAGGACAGCTCGTGGCCTCGATCCTGTCCAAGAAAGTCGCGGCCGGGTCGAGCCACGTCGTGATCGATCTTCCGGTGGGCCCGACCGCCAAGGTCCGTAGTCTCGACGCGGCCCGGGCGCTGGCCAAGCGCCTGGAGGACGTGGGCCTGGCGGTCGGCCTGGAGGTGCGGGTGGCGATCACCGACGGTTCTCAGCCCGTCGGCCGGGGCCTCGGCCCGGCGTTGGAGGCACGGGATGTGCTCTCCGTGTTGCGGTGCGATGGCAACGCGCCGCAGGATTTGCGCGAGCGGTCCTTGCTCCTTGCGGGCCGAGTGTTGGAGCTCTCCTCCCGTGTTCCGGAGGGCCGGGGTCGCCCGGAGGCCGAGGCGATTCTCAATGACGGGCGCGCCTGGCGGAAGTTCCAGGCCATCTGCGAGGCCCAGGGGGGGATGCGTGAGCCGCCCCGCGCCCCGCACACCCATGTCGTCGCTGCGGATCGTGCCGGCCGCGTGGCCAGTATCGACAACCGCCGCCTGGCGCGGATCGCGAAGTTGTCCGGCGCTCCGAAGGACTTGGCCTCGGGACTTGAGTTGCACACGCCGATCGGCACACGGGTTGATAAAGGCCAGCCGCTGTTCACGGTGCATGCCGAGGCGCAAGGCGAGCTCGACTATGCCCTGGCCTATGTGGAAGGCCAATCCGATATTGTGAGTATTGAAGAGTCCGGATGAAACCGCTGATCCTGCCGTTGCCAGGCCATATCGATCGGGCGGGATCCCTCGCGGGCCGGCTCGATGCGGAATTGGGGAAAATGACGGTACGCCGCTTTCCCGACGGGGAAACCTATCTGCGAATCGACACGCCGGTCGAAAGACGCGCCGTGGCCTTATTCGGCACCCTCGACCGGCCCGATGAAAAAATTTGGCCCTTGATTTTTATGGCGGCGGCCGCAAAGGACCTGGGCGCGGCCCGGGTCGGTCTGATCGCTCCGTATCTGGCCTACATGCGGCAGGACCGCCGCTTTCAAGCGGGGGAGGGGATCAGCTCGGTTTACTTTGCCCGGCTGCTCTCCGGATTCGTCGATTGGCTGGTGACGGTCGACCCGCATCTTCACCGCCGCGGGTCGCTGAACGAGATCTATTCGATTCCGACCGGCGTCGTTCATGCCGCCCCGTTGATTTCGGATTGGATTCGTGCGAACATTCAAGCACCGGTGTTGATCGGACCCGATACGGAAAGCGCCCAATGGCTGTCCGAGGCGGCGAAAGGCGCCGGGGCGCCTTACCTCGTGTTGGATAAGATTCGCCGCGGCGACCGCGAGGTGGAGGTGTCGGTTTCCGAAGTCCAACGTTGGCGAAAGCACACGCCGGTGCTGGTGGACGATATCATCGCCACGGGCCGGACCCTGATCGAGACGATCGGACAGCTCCGGAAGGCGGGACTGCCGCCCCCGGTCTGCATCGGGATCCACGCGATATTTGCCGGCCCGGCGTACGAGGATCTCCGGAAGGCTGGGGCCGCGCGGGTGGTGACCTGCGACACCGTTCCGCATGTCACCAACGGCATCGACCTGACCGCCATATTGGCCGACGGTGTGCGTAAAATGTTGGAGTCCGAATCAAATGATTCGTGACGCCCGGTCGTTCAGAGTGGGACTTTCGGACCTGAACCGCCTGCGGAAGATCCTGACGGTGGTGAGCGAATCGGGCGGGGGGCTGCTGATCGAACAGCTCCGGCTGAAGTATCTCATCCCCTTTTGGTCCCGGCTCTCGGGTTTCCTTAGGCGGCGGCCGCCGGGAGAGCGCCTGATCCGGACGGAAACGGGACGGGCGGTTTTGTCTCCGGAGGTTCTCCGGTCCGTTCTGGAACGCCTGGGCCCGACGTTTATCAAGCTGGGGCAGGTCTTAAGCCTGAGGGCGGACGTGGTCGGGGAAGCGTTGGCCGAGAAGCTTTCCAAATTTCAAAGCGACGCGGCGACCTTTCCCGGCGAGGAAGCCCGGCTCATTTTTAAGGAGGAGGCGGGCCGCTTCCCCGACGAGGTTTTCAAAGCATTCGAGGAGAAGCCCGTGGCGGCGGCCTCGCTGGCTCAAGTCCACCGGGCGGTGCTGTGGGACGGGACCGAGGTGGCCGTCAAGATCCAGAGGCCGGGCATCCGGAAGGTGATCGAACAGGATGTCCACATCTTTTACTACCTGGCCGGCCTGGCGGAGCGTTTTATCCCCGAGCTGCGGGTCTATCAGCCGGTGAGGGTGGTCCGGGAGTTTGCCGACTGGACATACCGGGAACTCGATTTCGGACTCGAGGGCCACAATGCGGAACGGTTTTCCTTTATCTTCAAGGAAAACCCGCAGATTTACATTCCGAAGATCTTCTGGGATTTTACGACGCACCGGGTCCTTACCATGGAGTTCTCGCACGGCGTGAAGGCCAATGACCTGGACAAAATCAAGGCCCTCGGACTGGACCGCAGGCAATTGGCCTCGATCGGCGTGGACGCCCTCTTTCATCAATTTTTTATATCGGGATTTTTCCATGCCGACCCGCATCCCGGAAATTTTTTCGCCATGCCGGACGGCCGGCTCTGCCTTCACGATTTCGGGATGGTCGGATACCTCGATCAAAGGACCCGCAAGGAACTCCTGAGTTGTCTCGTCTCGTTCGTGAACAAAGACGTCGACGGATTCACCAAGCATATCCTCCATATGGCCTTGATCGATGAGAAGAGCGAGGTCGGAAGTTTCGAAAAAGACGTGGCCGGAATCCTGAGCGAATTTTTCTTCTCTGAGCGCCGGCCGAGCGTGGCCTGGGCCTTTTTCCGTGTGATCAACCGGGGGGCGCGGAACGGCATCCGGTTTCCGGGAGACCTGGCGTTGTTCGGCAAGGCCCTGGTGACGACCGAATCCATGGGGTTGACCCTCTACCCGGAATTTGATTTTAACCGGGAATTGGAGCCGTTTGTGAGAAAGGCGATGTGGAAACAGTTCAGTCCCGCAAAAACGCTTGAGACGCTCGAAGCGGACGTCCTGGACTATGTCGGGTTCCTGCAGGATCTTCCCGAGCGGGTTCAGAATGTTCTCACCAAGCTGGAAAGGGGGGAGATCGGAATTAAATTCGATGCGGCCGACCTGAAGGAGATCGAGCGGGAATTCGACCGGCAGAACGATCTGAGAATTCTGGGAATCGTCCTGACGGCCGTCTTCTTCGGAATGATCGGCCTTTTATATCTGGAGGGCACGAGGAAGGTCCTCGGTTTTTCGCTCAGCGCCCTGGTGGTGTCGTTGTTTGTCGTCCTGCTGGCCTGGTTTCTTCTCCGGTTGAGAAAGGGACCCGGCCGGTAGGCTCGCATAAAAGGTATATCCCAAAGGAGAAAAAAAATGAATCGGAAATTGTTGTTGTTCGTGTTCGGATTGGCATTGACCCTGGTCCCGTCGGTCGTCCCGGCCCAGATGCACGGGATGTCGGGGGAGGAAAAGCACGGCGATGAAATGGGCATGCATGAGGAAAGAGGCATGCACGAGGGAATGGGGGATCATGAAGGGATGGGTATGGACGGCGGAATGAGGGACTTCCGGCAGATGATGATGGCGATCAACCATCTGGACCTGGCCCCGGACCAGCGGAAGAAGATCCAGACCCTCCGGCTTCAGCATCAAAAGGAGGCGATCCCCATTTTTGGAAAGGTCCGGATGGCCGGGGTGGAAATCGAAGAGCTCCTGATGGCCGATCCGGTCAATATGGAAAAGGTGAAGGCCAAAACGAAGGAAAAATATGACGCGATGGCTGAGCTGGAGATCAGCCATCTGGCGCTCGGGGAGAAGATCAAGGCGCTTCTGACGCCGGATCAGCGCCAACAACTCGAAGAGATGGAAATGAGAAAACCGGGGCACGGCATGGACCACTCGACGGGATCGCCGGGAGAAAAGTTGATGAATCCGAAAATGCAAATGCCGGGGGGGGGCTCGCCGGCTCCGGGGACGGACAATCCCCGGGTCCACTGAGCCATGCCGACCCTGGATCGAAATGTTCTGGATCTCCTTTTTGACGCCTTGAAGCGCCGGGGCTTCAACCTGGTCGGGCCCACCCTTCGCGACGGCGCGATCGTCTATGACGCCGTGGCCTCGACGGCCGATCTTCCGGTCGGGTTGACCGATGAGCAGGAGGGGGGCCGATATCGGCTGAAGAAACGCAGCGACGGGGCCCTTTTCGGATACGCCGTCGGTCCGCAGTCCTGGAAGAAATTTTTGTTTCCGCCGGTCGCCCGTCTCTGGCAGGCCCGTCGCGAGGGGGACGGGTTTCGGATCACTCCGGAGGATGAGAAACCGCCCAAGTGGGCGTTCATCGGGGTCCGCTCGTGCGAGCTGCACGCAATCGCAATTCAGGACAAGGTCTTCATCGGCGGGGCCGCCCCGGATTCCGCTTACCAGATCCAGCGACAGGATCTTTTTATCGTCGCGGTGAACTGCGGACAGGCCGGCGGGACCTGTTTCTGCGTCTCGATGAACACGGGGCCCAAGGCCACGGGCGGGTTCGATCTGGTCCTGACCGAGGTGTTGGAGCCCGCGCGGCCCCCCGACCGGGCCGGTCGCCACTTTTTCGTGGCGGAGGCCGGCACCGAGCGCGGCGCCGAAGTTCTTCGCGAGATCCCGTGCACGGAGGCGACCGGACAGGAGAGCGCGGCGGCGGAGCGCATCGTGGAGCGAACGGCGTCTCAAATGGGTCGGACGATGGATACGGCCGGCATCAAGGAGCTGCTCTATCGGAATTATGAGCACCCAAGATGGAACGACGTCGCGACGCGCTGCCTGACCTGCGCCAACTGCACCCTGGCCTGCCCGACCTGTTTTTGTTCCACGGTGGAGGATGTCACGGACCTGACGGGCGAACACGCCGAACGATGGCGGAAGTGGGATTCCTGTTTTACGATGGACTTCTCCTACGTTCACGGCGGGACGGTCCGCTCATCCGTGAAGTCCCGATACCGCCAATGGATGACGCACAAGCTGGCCACGTGGATCGATCAATTCGGCACCTCAGGCTGCGTGGGCTGCGGGCGCTGCATCACGTGGTGCCCCGTCGGAATCGACATCACCGAGGAGGTCCGCGCCATCCGGGAGACGGAAAAGTGAATTCGAATCCGTGGATTCCCTATCCGGCCGAGGTGATCGGGAAACGGCGGGAGGCCCTTCGGGTCCATACCGTGCGGCTCAAAATTCGGGATGAGGCGATCCGGCGGGCCTACCGGTTTCGCCCCGGTCAGTTCAACATGCTCTATGTCTTCGGGGTGGGCGAGGTTCCGATCTCGATCGTGTCGGACCCGGACCAGCCCGGGGTTCTGGATCACACGATCCGCGATGTCGGAAAGGTGACGGACGCCCTCGTCGGGTTGAAGGAGGGGGATACGGTGGGCATTCGGGGTCCCTACGGTAGCTGGTGGCCCCTGGAAGAGGCGCGGGACATGGATGTGGTGATCGTGACGGGCGGACTGGGATGCGCCCCCGTCGTCTCGGTGATCAACTACGTCGCCCATCGGCGCGACCGCTACGGCGGCCTCAAGATCTTCCACGGGGTCAAGACGCCGAAGGACCTGCTCTACCGCGCCCGGTTTCGGGCCTGGCGGAAGCTTCCGGATACGGAGGTCTACCTCACGGCGGACCATCCGGACCGGGAATGGAAATACAAGGTCGGCATCGTCACGAATCTCTTCCGTCAGGTCCGGATCGACGCCGGCAAGAGCCTTGTCATGATGTGCGGTCCCGAGCGGATGATGCAAAGCGCCGCGCGGGACCTCCTGGCCCAAGGGCTGCCGGCGGAGCGGATCTATCTCTCGCTGGAGCGGAACATGAAATGCGCCATCGGATTTTGCGGCCGCTGCCAATTCGGCCCGTCGTTCATCTGCAAGGACGGGCCCGTGTATCGCTATGACCGGATCCGGACCTGGTTCGAGATGGATGAAATTTAAAATGGCGAGCCGCCGCAAACCGAAAATGGCCGTCTGGAAATTCGCCTCCTGCGACGGGTGTCAGTTGAGTCTTCTGGATTGCGAGGACGAGTTGCTGACGATCGCCGGACGGGTCACGATCGCCCATTTTCTGGAAGCGTCGCGGGCGGTCGCGAAGGGGCCCTATGACCTGTCGCTGGTGGAGGGCTCGATTACGACACCGGGAGACGTCGAACGGATCCGGGAGGTCCGGCGGGTCTCGAAATTTCTGATTACGATCGGCGCCTGCGCGACGGCCGGCGGCATTCAGGCCCTCCGTAATTTTCAGGATGTCCGGGAATTTACCTCGATCGTGTATGCCCGTCCGGAGTATATCCGGACGCTCGCCACCTCGACGCCGATCTCGGATCACGTGGCCGTCGATTTCGAGCTCCGGGGTTGTCCCATCGACAAGGGCCAGCTGGTGGAGGTGATCAGCGCCTTCCTGCACGGCCGCAGGCCGAACACGCCCTCCCACAGCGTCTGCGTCGAGTGCAAGCTCCGCGGGAACGTCTGCGTGATGGTGGCGCACGGCACGCCCTGTCTCGGTCCCGTGACCCATGCGGGATGCGGCGCGATCTGCCCGTCCTACGACCGCGGTTGTTACGGCTGCTTCGGCCCGAAAGAAACTCCCAACACGGCGTCCCTGAGCCGTTGGTGGAGCCGCCTCGGGGTGGGGGAGCCGGATCTCGTGCGGCTCTTCCGCGGCTTCAACGCCAATGCCGAGGCCTTCCGCAAAGAGAGTGAAGCGCATGAAGGAAAAAACGATTAAGGTGAAGAATCTCGCCCGGGTCGAGGGCGAGGGCGCACTCTATGTAAAGATCAAGGGCGATGCGGTCAAGGAGGTCCGATTGGAGATCTTCGAGCCGCCGCGCTTTTTCGAGGCGCTGCTGCGGGGTCGGACCTTCGGGGAGGCCCCGGACATCACCGCGCGGATCTGCGGCATCTGTCCCGTCGCCTACCAGATGAGCGCGGTGCATGCGATGGAGAACGCCTTCGGCGTCGAGGTGGACGGTCCGCTTCGCGCGCTCCGCCGTCTGATCTATTGCGGCGAGTGGATCGAGAGCCACGCCCTTCATGTCTATCTGCTTCACGCGCCGGACTTCCTCGGCTATCCCGACGCACTCCGGATGGGAAGGGATCATCCGGAGATCCTCGAGCGGGGTCTTCGGCTGAAGCAGACGGGAAACGAGATCCTCCGTCTCCTGGGCGGAAGGGAGGTGCATCCCGTCAATGTCTGCGTCGGAGGTTTCTATAAGGTTCCCACCCGGCGCGAACTCGCCCCGCTGGCCGAGCGGCTCCGCTGGTCGCGGGAGGCGGCGCTGGAGACCGTTCGGTGGACGGCGGCATTGCCGTGTCCGGAGTTTGAACAGGACTACGAGTTCGTCGGGCTTCGCCATCCGCTTGAGTATCCGTTCAACGAAGGCCGTCTGGTCTCGAACCGGGGCCTGGATATCGCGGTACACGAGTACGAGGACCGCTTCGTCGAGGAACAGGTGCCGCACAGCCACGCCCTGCATTCGCGATTGAAGAACCGGGGTGCTTACCTTGTCGGCCCGATCGCCCGCTACAGCCTGAACTTCGACCGGCTCTCGCCGGTCGCCCGGGAAGCGGCCCGCGCCGCCGGCCTCTCCGCCGTCTGCCGAAATCCGTTCCGGAGCATCGTCGTCCGGAGCATCGAGATCCTCCAGGCCTGCGACGAGGCGCTCCGGATCATCGAAGGCTACGAGCGGCCGGACCGGCCCGCCGTTCCGATCCGGCCCCGTGCGGGAACCGGTTACGGCTGCACCGAAGCCCCGCGGGGCGCCCTCTATCATCGATACCGCGTGGATGACGCGGGCGTGATTGAGGAGGCCAAGATCGTCCCGCCGACGTCCCAGAACCAGACGATGATCGAGGACGATCTCCGACGGTTTATCCAGGCCCACGTGAACCTTCCGAAGGAGGAGCTCGGCCTGCGGTGCGAGCAAACCATACGCAATTACGATCCGTGCATCTCGTGCGCCACCCATTTTCTGCGCATGACGTATGAACGCGATTGACTTCTATAATAGGGGCTCGCGCCGCCCCGTCCATTCAGTCTTTCGAGGGTTCTGTTTTCCCTATTTTCGATTTACCATTCTCGATTTACTAAAATTCCCCGGCGAGGGGAGTAAATCGTAAACGGCAAATAGGGGAGAATCCCCCTGACGGGGAATTTTCGACCTCCCCCTCTCGCTCGCTTGGCTCGCTGGTATCAATGAAGATTCATCACCTTACAGTGGATGAAGCGCTCCAGAGCCTCCACAGCGGTACGGAAGGGATTTCCGTCGCGGAGGCCGGGCGAAGACGGTCGGAGTTCGGCCCGAATCGCGTCGAGAAAGTCTGGGCCGAGCCGCTTGTCTTTCGATTCTTGAAAGGGTTTACCCATTTCTTTGCGCTGATTCTCTGGGTGGCCGCGGGACTGGCTTTTTTAGCCGAGTGGTATGATCCGGGGAAAGGGATGGTCACGTTGGGATTTGCGATCCTGGGCGTGATCCTGATCAACGGTCTTTTCTCGTTCTGGCAGGAATACCGCGCCGAGCAGGCGATCGCGGCTCTCCAGAATCTCCTTCCGCGTCAAGTCAAGGTGCTTCACGACGGCAAAGTGGCACCGACGCACTTGGAGGAACTGGTTCCCGGGGATGTGATCGATCTGGAGGAAGGGGATCTCATCCCCGCCGACTGCCGGTTGATCCAGGGCTTTGGCGTGCGGGTGAATACGGCCACCATCACCGGGGAGTCGGTTCCAAAGGCGCGGGATGCGCATCCGAGCGAGCGGGAGGAATTGATTCAGAGCAAAAACATCCTTCTGGCCGGAACCTCGATGGTCTCGGGTCAAGCCCGGGCCCTGGTGTTTGCCACGGGGATGCAGACTGAGTTCGGCAAGATCGCCCATCTGACCCAAACCGTCGGTGAAATGGTTTCTCCTCTGCAAAAGGAAATCGCGCGCTTGAGCCGCGTGATTGCAATCCAGGCGATGGGCATCGGGGCGGTTTTCTTTCTGATCGGACATTATCTGGGTATGGTGTTCTGGCAAAATTTTATTTTTGCGATCGGCATCATCGTGGCGCTCGTTCCTGAAGGACTCCTGCCCACCGTCACCCTGGCCCTGGCGATGGGTTCTCAACGGATGGCCAAAAGAAACGCACTGATCCGCCACCTTCCCTCGGTCGAAACGCTGGGCTCGGCCACCGTGATCTGCACCGACAAGACGGGCACGTTGACCTTGAATCGCATGGATGTGAAAAAGATTTATCTGGATGATCGGTTTTATGATCCGACGGACGCAAGGGCGTACGGCCCCACGCCCCTGCAAGACAGCCACCGCGCCTTTTTCGAAACGGCGATGTTCTGCCACAACCTCAGGAAGGTCGAAAAGAACGGTCGGGAGGAACTGCTCGGGGATCCCATGGAGACGGCGCTGGTCGGATTGGCCCAAAAGGCGATTTCCGCCGAAAAAGAATATCCCCGTCTGGATGAGATTCCGTTTGATTCGGATCGAAAAAGGCTGTCCACGCTCCATCGAAATCCGGAGGGCCCCGTTCTCTATACCAAAGGGGCGCTTGAAGCGCTTCTCCCGCTATGCCTTCAGGTCCAACAGGATGGGAATGTTCAACCCCTCACGGCGGTATTAAAAGAAAAGTTCCTTCGAGCCGAAGAGGCGATGGCGGCGGAGGGATTGAGGGTGTTGGCCTTCGCTTACCGTTTCGTTTCGGAAGGGTTGGATCGTCTGCATCTGGAGGAAGACATGATCCTGACCGGACTGGTGGGACTGGAAGACCCTCCACGGCCGGAGGTGCCCGGAGCGATTCGAAAATGCGAAGAGGCCGGTATCAAGGTGATCATGGTGACCGGAGACCATCCCCATACCGCCCGGGCGGTCGCTCGCGAGATCGGGCTGATGAAATCTCCGACGCCCGTGATCATCACGGGCGATCAACTTCGACGGTTTTCCGATACCGAGCTCCAGCTCGCGATGGATGCTCCGGAAATCCTCTTCGCACGGGTCGGGGCGGATCAGAAGATGCGCATCGTCAACGCGTTGAAGCGCAAAAAAGAGATCGTGGCCGTGACGGGGGACGGCGTGAACGACGCGCCGGCGCTCAAAATGGCCGATATTGGCATCGCGATGGGAATCACGGGCACGGACGTGGCCCGGGAAGCCTCCGACATGGTCCTGATGGACGACAACTTTGCGAGCATCGTCTCTGCCGTTGAAGAGGGACGGGCGGTCTATGACAACGTCAAGAAGTTCCTGACCTACATTCTGACTCATAACATTGCCGAGCTGGTTCCCTATTTAGCATTTGTCCTTCTTCGTATTCCCCTGCCCCTCACAGTGATCCAAATTCTGGCGATCGATCTTGGCACCGACACGGTGCCGGCACTGGCTTTGGGAGCCGAGAGACCGGACATGCAGGCCATGCGAAAGCCGCCCCGCTCTCGAACGGAGCGGTTGTTAAACTGGCCCATGATTTTACGCGCCTATCTGTTTCTGGGGTTGATCGAGGCCGCGGCCTGCTTGGCGGCTTTTTTCTTCGTCCTTTACGGCGGCGGATGGCGATACGGAGAAGACCTTGCCTGGAATGATCCGCTTTATTTACAGGCCACCACGGCCTGTTTGGGTGCGATCATCGTCATGCAGGTCGCGAATGTCTTCATCTGCCGGAGCGACCGCGAGTCGGTTTTTTCCTTCGGCTTGTTCAGCAACCCCTTCATCCTGTGGGGCATCGCGTCCGAGATCGGTTTGATCCTGCTGATCGATTATACCCCGTGGGGGAACCTGATTTTCGGAACCTCCCCGATTCCGGCGGGCGTCTGGCTCTTTGTGGTCCCCTTCGCCGTGGCGATGTTGGTCCTGGATGAGTTGCGAAAGTCCCGGGCGCGACGATGGGGGAGCGGTCAAAAGGTTGACTGAGTTTCAAATATTTGTCACAATGGCTTCCGGGAGAAGGATCGTCGAAGTCAATGATCGCGAGAGGGAGGACCCGCATGGCCCAACGGAAGAAAGGTTCGGTGAAACGCGGAAGCGGATCGGCGTCGGTCAAAAAAATCCTGGTGCCCACGGATTTTTCCGAAGGATCGGAGCCCGCGGTGCAATACGCGGCCATGATGGCCCGGGTGCTCAAGGCCCACCTGTGCTTGGTCCACGTGATCCAACCCTACGCCTATGCCATGACCGAGACCTTCAACGTGGTGGATCACTACTCGGCGTTGAAGGCCATCGCCGAGCCCTTGCTGGATCAGGCCCGCAAGGGTTTACAGAAAGCGGGCGTTTCGGTTGAGACGGACCTGTTGAGCGGGGTGGCCCATCGCGAAATCCTAAAGGCGGCCCGTCGAATAAAGGCGGACCTGATCGTGATGGGGACCCACGGCCGGTCGGGCGTGGACCATCTGCTTCTGGGCAGCGTGGCCGAGAAGGTGGTCCGGCTGTCGCCCTGTCCGGTCCTGACGGTCCGGACCGCGGCGAAGGCGGCCGGCGCCAAGAAGAAAAGCGCCTCCTCGACCGGAAAGGGATCGTCGGTCACGCTGTATTCATAGAGAGGGCGCGCCGCCCCACGCGTTCTAAAACCTCATCCGCACGCGATACTGAAGCTTGGTCTCGCCGTTTTTATTGACCGGGATGTCGAACTGTGCCGTGTGGGCCTCGACCTTCCGGTAGTCATGGGAGGATTGTAGAATTTCCCAATCACCCGGGATAGGTTCGATGACGCTCACCGTGACCGGGGCATCCTTGTGGTTGCGAAGGCTCACCTCAAACGCGACTTCATAGAGGTCGTCGGCCAGTTTTTTCCACTCGGTCTGTTTTCGCTCGGCCACGACGTCAAAAGCCTCTCCCATCTTGATCTTGATCGTCTCGTCCTTGGGCGTATGATCGATTCGATCCTCCCCCACGAATTGGAGACTCCCGTCGCCGTCCGCCTTGTAGACCCGGACCGTTCCCTTGGGAAGGGGCATCCCCAAATGGTTTTCCGTTTTGTTGGCGAGCTCGACATAGACGCCGACTTTCTGGTTTGAGACCGGGACCCCGTACGGGGTCCGATAGTAGTTCTGGGCGCCGTAGTAGAGAAAACGCTTTGTCACCGGAATCCGGTTTGAGGCCAGGAGGGTGACCTGCTTGGTCTCGTTGTCCTTGATCGTGGTCGGTCGCTGGAGCGTGTAGAGATGATATTCAAAAAAGGCCTGCTCCGAGAACGGGGGCGCGGCGGCCTTGTTGGCGACCTCCTCAAGCGCTCGACCGGCGGCCATGTATCCGACCTGATCGAGCACACGATTCACATCGCCGGCCACCAGCTTCAATTTTGCGTTGCGGTATCCGGCTCCGCTTTTGTTGTCGAGCGTGACCCATCCCGTCAGATCCGCGCGGCGATCCTCCGGGTCGAGGACCATCACGTAGTCGGCCTTCCAGTTGATCCCCTGGGTCAGGTAGGTGGCTTCCACTTTTTGGGGACGGTCCAGCCGATTATCCAGGCGCCATACCAAGGTCGGTTTGGGGATCAGGTTTTCCGGAATTTCGGGAAAGATCAGTTGTCCCGGATAGCCGCCCCGATCGGTGAAGATGCGATCTCCCATCCGATACACGAGGCCGTTGTTCGTGCTGAGGATCGTGACGGGGATCTCGATCCCGTCCTTGAGAACCTTGATCTGCCGGCCGACAAATTTATCGAGCAGTTTTTCGGGGGTCAGAAGGTCGTATTGGTAATTCTGCTCGAGGACCTCCAATCCGCCGGGGTCGGTCAGGGATTGAACGTGGACCGTCTGGGGCATGATCTGCGCGGCGACCCCGGTAAATTTGAGATCGGTCAAACCAGTAGACAGACGGATCCGACGGGTCTCTTTGACCAGTCCGAGATTGCTGTTGTAAACGGTGACCGAAACCTCTTCCTGATCGTCTAGACTGCTGGCGAGGGCATGAGGTTTTTCAGGACGGTCTGACGCTTGAATAGTTCCAGACCGCTCTGTGAACATAAATAGAATTGCCGCGACCGAGACGGCTGCTGCCGAAACTTTAAAGGTGGTTTTGTTATCCATTGTCTTCCTCCGTGGTTGGTTGTGAGCAAAATCCGCATTCTTAAATGATTAGACAGAGGAAGCCGGAAAAATGTTCCGGGAACAAATGTGAAGGAATTTCCGTATGTTTGTGGAGAGAAGGGGGCTAGGGATTTTCAGCCGGACGGAGGGACAATTGAATTCTTAGGAATGGAGAGATATCGGCGGGGGACAGGGGCACCGAGGGAGGGGCCGATTCCGGCGAAGATGGAGCCATTCGGGTTTCTTCCTCAATTTTCCCGAGCGAGGACAGTTCGGATTTGAATCGGTCGTAGCGCTTCGCGGGAATGACCAGCAACACGGTCTCGGTATGAGGGAGGGCGTCGCGTTCCTGGCTCCCGCCGGTTTCGCTGGGGCCGATATATTTTCCCCCCATCTGTTTGGTCAATTCTTCGAGTTTGAAATAAATCAATTTTTGGTCATTATATTTTCTCAGGGTCGTGACACTCAGTTTATAGTCGGGTGAGGCCTTGGCCGGAGGCGGCGCAGCCGCAATCCCGCCCGCGGCCCCTCCGATTTTTCCAGACTTTGCAGTTGCCCGAGCGACTTCGTCTGTTGCATTTCCTTTCAATTCCTGTTCCGTCGGGGCAGGGGCGTGGGATTCCGTTGATCCCGGTGGCGAAGAAGACGGTGCGTTTTTTCCATTTTCGAGCATCGGTTCCGGCACCGAAGGAAGCGATTTCACTGCGACCGGCTGAACCGGCCGGTAGGTTTGATAAAGATAGACCGCAATCCCGCCGACCAGGAGCCACGCCAACGCGTGAATCGGAATCATGATCCGAATCGGAAGGAAGAGCCGCTTCCAGACACTCGGCCTTTCCGCCTCTTCTCGGATCCGGACCATCACCATTCGGGAAAACCCGGGAGGGGGCTCGATCAGCGGGAGGCCGGCCACGGCCCGCTTGGCCTCGGCCAGTTCCCGGAACTCCGCCCGGCAATCGGGACAGGAAGCCAGATGGGTCTGTACGAGACCGGAGGTCTCTGGATCGAGGGAACCCTCCAAATAATCGGACAGTATTTCCTGAACCTGCTCGCACGTCATTTTTGCGTCTCCCTTGCGTTGAAATAGGGAGTCAGCCTGGCCTTGAGGGCCTGACGGGCCCTGTGCAACCGTGACTTGACCGTTCCCATGGGGACGTCCAGAATCCGGGCCATTTCTTCATAACCGACCTCCTGAAGGTCGTGGAGAAGAATGAGGAGGGCGCCGTCCGCGTCCAGGTCCCTGAGCCCATGCTGAACACGCTCATGGGTTTCCATCCGCTCGGCGTCCTGACTTGGATCCGGACCGGGATCGGGGAGATCGGCGACCGCCCCATCCTTTCCGTCCGAATCGCCGGAGTCCAGCGGCGTCGTGCGGCGACGCGACGCGCCCAGGCTCTTTTGACGGTTCTTGGCGTGATTGATGGCGATCCGGTATAGCCATGTCGAAAATTTCGAGTCGCCTCGAAATCTCCGGATGGAGCGGTAGGCCGAGAGAAAGACCTCCTGGGCCGTTTCGGCGGCTTCGTCATAGTCCCCCAGCCAACGATAAAGCAGGTTGAAGATCCGTTTTTCATGGCGACGGACTAAAACCTCAAAGGCCTCCGTCTCCCCCTGTTGGACCCTTCGAACCCACTCCCCGTCGTTTTTCTCTTCATGATCCATTGGACAGGACGATCCGGAAAAAGGTTCCTAAAAAAACGTTCCAAGAAGCGCCTTGAGGCGCTGGGCGGCCTGTTCGGTTTCCGGAGAAGGGTGATCGCCGGCCAGCTTCAGATATTCACGATAGTGCTTGATCGCCTCCGCCTTCCGGCCGGCCTCTTCATTGACGACGGCCAGACCGTAGTGGGCCGCGGCCAGTTTCGGATTGGCTTCGATGGTCTTGGAGAAGGCGGCGATGCTTTTATCCAATTCCCCCCGATTATAATAAATCTTGCCGATGTTAAAATATCCGATGGCCAGATCCGGCTTGAGGCTCACCGCCTTCTCGAAGGCCTCCAGCGCCGGGTCCTCCTGTCCTTCATGGGCGTAGGCGACGCCGAGATTGTAATGCGCCATCGCAAACCGGGGCCGCAGCGCGATCGCCTTCTGGTATTCACGGACGGCCTCTTCGAACCGGTTCTGCTGGTCGAGAATGACCCCGACGGCGTCGTGGGCCTCGGCCAAGCGAGGGTTCAGGTCGATGGCCCGCAACAGATCGTCTCCGGCTTCCTGAACATGACCTTGATTGAACAGGACGATCCCGCGCGCACAATAAGCCTCCGCGAAGGTGGGTTTGAGTTTGATTGCGGCCGTGTATTCCCCGATGGCGGTCTTCGGTTCATTGCGATTTTCGGCCAGCCAGGCCTTGGCGAAGTGGCCGTAGATGGATTTCGGTTCCTGGGCGGCGATCTTCTGGAAGAGATCGGTCTTCTCGGCGGGATCCTCCGAGGCGAAGGCCTGACGAAACGAGGGTTCGACCGCTCCGGCGGCAAACGATACTGTTGAGATCGAGCCGAACCAGACGCACAGACTGAGGATGACGAAGGCGCGTTTGCCACGCATGCCGGCACTTTATCAAAGGGGTCGGGGCATGTCAATTCAGGATCGAGTGCTGACCGCTATTGCACCTTGGCTTCGAGGTCGGCCGCGATCTCTTTGGCCCGTTGATACCGCTGGTCGGCATCCTTGGCCATGCATTTGAGGATGATCTGGTTGAGGGCCTCGGGGATCTTCGGGTTCAAGGTGCGCGGAGGAACCGGGGGCGTATGAAGGTGATGGTAGTAGACGTCGCCGTCGATGAAGGGAGGACGGGCGGCGGCCATGCGGTAGAGGGTGCAGCCGAAGGAGTAAATATCCGTCCGGTGATCCACCCGTTTTCCCTGGATCTGTTCCGGCGACATGTACAGCGGCGTACCCTTCACGCTGGTCCCTTCCATCTCGGAATCGGAGAGGATCTTGGCCAGGCCGAAATCCATGATCTTCACCGTGTTCTCTTTGTTGATCATGATGTTGGCGGGTTTGATGTCCCGATGGATCACATTTTTGTTATGCGCGTATTCCAGGCCCTGACAGAGCTGAACCGCGATGGAAACGAGTTCTTTGAGCGGAAGCGACGGATTTTTCTCCATCAACTCCTTGAGACTGATGCCGTCCACGAACTCCATCACAATGTAGGGCTCGACGCCTTCGGAGCCGGTGTCGTAAACGGTCACGATGTTCGGATGGTTAATGGCGGCCGCGACGCGGGCCTCCTGGAGGAAATTGTCAAGGACCTTCGGATTGTCCCTCACGCTGGGGGGAAGGACTTTGTAGGCGACGATCCGGTTTAAGACCGTGTCCTCGGCCAGGTAAACGACGCCCATGCCGCCCTGTCCGATCTTTTTGACCAGTTTGTACCTCCCCTTCGGCCCGCTGCCGCTGATCTCGGAATTTTTTCGGGTTTCGGTCAAGACCCGTTCCCGCCGAAGGGCTTCTTTCACCAGATCGATGTGGCTCCGGACGTCCTTGTAGTTGTAATTCTCGGCCAGCACTTTCTCGTACAAGAGCAGCGCATTTTGATATTCCCGGTTCTTTTCGTAAAGAAGGGCGAGGTTGTAATAGGGGTCGAGATTGTCGGGCCCGATCTCCTTTTTGCCGATCAGTTTCTTGTATCGTTCACGGGCCGCGTCCAGCATTCCGCGGTCCATGAATATCTGACCCAGCACCAAGGAAGCGGCGTAGTAATGTTCCGACTGGGTATCCACCTTTTGCAAAAAGGCGACGGTGTTTTCCATGCGCCCCAGTTTATGGAAGATCATCCCGGCTTCGTAATAGTCGCCGCTTTCGTCCAAGAGGCGGGCGGCCACTTCATATGCGCCGGCCCGCAGGTAAAGTTTCGCGGCTTCTTTGAATCGCTTCGACTTCTCGAGGGCCTGGGCGGCCAGGAGCGTGTCGCCGCTCGATTGGAAGATTTCATTGGCCCGGCCGAAATCGCCCCCCTTCATCAGCATCTCGCCGGCCTTCTTCATCTGGCCGGCTTTCTCATACAGGTCGCCGGCCTGGAGAAAGTCTTCCGCCTTTTCATACAGGCGGGCCGCTTCCAGGTAGTTCCGTTCATCGAGGTACATCTCGGCGGTGATCAGATAGGCCTTCTTGGTATTTCCGATCTGTTTGTACAGTTCGGCCGCCTTCAGATACTGCTTCCCCTGGTAGTAGAGGTCCGCCGCTTTCTGAAAATCCTTGGCCGAGAGATAGGCCTCCGCTGCCTCGGCGGGATAGCCTCCAAGGGAAAAGATCTGGGCCGCCCGCACCGCATCGCCGGCCTTGACGTACAGGCGACCGCTCTGCTGGGCATAGGAATTGACGAGTTGCCTCTGATCGGCGGTGGGCATGGACGCCTTGATTCGGACATTCTCTTGAAGAAAGAATTTTTCAAGGAGATCGGCGGCCTTTCCGTGAGCCCGACTGCGTTCGTAACAACTCGCCGCTTTCTGAAAATAGCCGGTCTTTTCATACAGACGGGCCGCTTCGCTGAAGTTCCTGGCCTTTTCAAAAATCTCGGCCGCCATGAGTTCTTTATTTCCGGACAGCAGGACCTCGGCGGCTTTGGCGTAATTTCCGGCCCGTTGGTACATCGCCCCGGCCCGTTCATAGTCGCGGGCCATCTCATAGGCCCCGGCCGCGGGGGCCCAGCTTTTCTGACGCTCGTACAGTCGGGCAAGGGGCCCGAAGACCTGTCCTTCCCGATACATATTGATCGCCTCGTCCGGATCGCCGGCCATCTCGAAGAGCTCACCGGCCCGGATGAAATTCTTTTCCCGCTTGGCTCGTTTCGCGTCCCTCAGGATCGCACCGCTTTCGGATGAACCGGAGCCCTCCTCACCCGAGGATCCGCTGAAAAGCTTTTGAAGCATTCGAGCGACCACGATCATGACCAGCATCGCGACGCACAGTCCTACGACGGTTGTGGTATCGAAGTTGTGAATCGTCTCCTGGGCGACGTCGAACATGTCTTTGAGGCGGTCGAGGTAGGGCTTGATCTGCGCCTGGTCCATCGTCTGGATGTAGGGTTGTGTCACGGGTCGACCTCGATCACCTTGAACGCCGAATCACCGATCCGGATGACGTCCCCCGCGGCGAGACGTTTGGTCCGGACTTCCAGGCCGTTGATGAAACTGCCGTTGGTGCTTTTCAGGTCGATGAAATGGTAGCCGTCTTCCCTCCGCTCGATCGCGGCATGGTGACGCGAGGCCTTTGGATCATGGGTGTTGATGTCCGTCTTATTACGGCCGATGACGGTTTTGTCCCGGAGGGAATAGCGGGAACCGGGGGCTTTGCCTTCCGTCATTTCCAGACCCAAGACCGGCGTTTTTGCGTTTTCCCCGGCTGGGGGGGCGAATGACGCGGCGGCTTGCTGAAGCAGCGCCTCATCCAGTTTCATGGTGGTGGTATCCAGACGGGACAGGTCGGCCTTTTCCTTCTTCAGCGGCTCCTGAGACTTCACGACGAACATGATCCGGCAATCGCCGATTCGGATTTCGTCGCCGTCCGCGAGGGTGACGCTGGATATCCTTTTGCCGTTGACTAGCGTGCCGTTCCGGCTCTTGAGATCCTCCAGGATGAAACTCCCTTGGCCTTCACGGATGACCGCGTGTTCCCGGGAGGCGATCGTGTCGGGGATCGCAAGATCGCAATCCTGATGACGGCCCAGGATGAACCGGCTCTTAACGATGGTCTTTCTGTCCACCGAACCTCCGCCGGCCAGAAACACCAGTTCCGGCCGGGGCCTTAGAAAATAGGCGACGATCCCGTCGGGCCATTCCGACCATGGGAGGTCCGCGTCATCGGCCATTTTCACCTGGACGTCGTAATAGGCCTGGAGCGTTACGGGCGCGGCGCTTTTTCCGGTGTAGGCGTATTCGAGGAACTGATCTTCGCCGGTACTGTCTTTGGAAACCGAGTCGGGATCGGCGAAAAAGGCTTCCTGAAGGTTTCCTTTCAGAAAATAAAAGAGGTTTATTTCATCCATTCGCTTTTCGCTGACGACCACTTCACGTTCGGAGGACTTGATCTGGTGAAGGAGCGATTCCACGTTGACGAGGTCGGTTGTCCCGGTGGTGGTCGGGAGTTTCTGCGTCGTAACCAACAAACATTTAAATAGCACGGGGTTGGCCAGTTGCAGCGTGAGATGGGGCTGTTCCATCGAGGCCAGCGTGTGAAAATAGTCACGAAGATTCAATGCGTTGAATCGATCCCCCGAGAGGCGTGCGGCGGCGTAGGGGCTGTTCTGCAAGATGAAGAGAATTAAGAAGACCTTCGAATCCTCGGCGAGGAGAATCCAGCCGGAAGGTCCGGTCTGGCCCTTCACCAATTCGAAGAGTGAATCGATGACGCCGGGGGAGTAGGGACGATGAGAAAAAACAGTTTTCGTTTGTGGAAGCCGAACTCGGGACATTTCAGAGCAACCATCCCATTTTTATTTTATTGTAATGAAAGGCCTAAATATTGTCAACGGTCTGATTTTCCGGGATTTTTGGCGAAGTCTTAGTTTTCAGGAGTTTCGCTCTGTACGGAGGGGGGCGGTGTTGGAGGGGAGGCCTCGGCTGCAAATATCCGTTCCCGATACAGCGTGTACGGTCGGGTGCTGCCCAAAAAGGGCTGCCCATACTGGATCTGCAGTGTGAGACGACGTACTTCTACATTGAACCCCTTATTTTTCATGAGCTTGGATGTTGGCGTTTCTTGGTCGGAGGGCCCGATTCGAATCTGAATATCCTCCGGGCGAAGTTCCATCCCAAACTGTTGCGCCTTGTTCAGGATCAGCGGCACCAGGCTCGCTTCGGTCAGATCACGGGGAGATTCAAGCAGGGATTCGACCTCCCTGGTGAATTCTCCACGCGTCCAAGCGGCCGAGACATAGGAAAATACAAGCCAGCCCAAGACGATGAACAGGCCGATAAAAATGATTTTTTTCATAAAATCTGGGCATCCGGTGGCCGGGTAGGGGCTAGGCAGCTCCCCCTTTACTTGAATCGATCTTCTTCTTTCTCGATCTTCTCAAGAATTTCCTGTTTTTGCTGGCATTCGACACAGAAAAGGGTGAACGGCATGACCATTAACCGTTTTTCTGGAATCTCGCTGGCGCAACCATCACAAATCCCGTATGTTCCTTCTCTGAGGCGCTGCAGCGCGTCGTTGATCGCCCTTAGATTCTTGTTCCTCATCTCAAGAAGGGACAGATCCAGCTCTTCGGCCATATCCAGCATGGCCTGATCGCCAGTGTCCAGGACATGATCGATCCGTTTCTGCAGATCATCGTTGAATTGATGCCCTATCTGTTCTTCCAGGATGCGGGTCGCCTCTCCTTTTTTCTGTAACAGGATTTTCCGAAGGGTTTCCTGTCGGTTGCTCGTCGGTCTGTCGGTTTTTATGTTTCGGCGTTTGTTTGGCATCGTGTCCTCATGGAGAAGGGGGTTGCGATTTGGGTTCCAGAAGCCCTTGAGCCGCGTCCGTGGGCAGCACAACAATTTCGATTCGACTGTTCCGGGCCCGACCCTCCTTTGTCTGGTTGGAGGCGACGGGATGATTGTCCGCAAAAGCCGAGGCGGACAGGCGCGCAGGCGGAATTCCGACCGGTCCGGACAGATACCGCACCACGTTGACGGCCCGGGCGGCGGATAGCTCCCAGTTGTTCCGGAATTTATCCGAGCGCCGCGATCCGATCGGGACGTTATCGGTGTAGCCTTCGATTCGGATCGGCTGGTCGGGTTCCAATTTTAAAATCTGGCCGACCCGGTCCAGGAGCTTGAGGCCCATGGGTTTAATTTCGGCGCTCCCGGGTTTGAACAAGGACGTCTCGACCATGTTGACGGAGAGTTTGTCCCCCTCCTGTGTGACGCCGATCGCTCCTGTCTTGATCTCGTTTTGAAACCCGCCGACCAGCTTATCGTACATGGACTTGAAGCGGGTGGTCTTCTCTTCCTCGGCGTTTTCCAGCCCGGCGATTCGGTTTCGGACCTGTTCCAATTCCTGGTCTCGGGCCTCGAGGGTTTGGGAAAGGTCCCGGTTCTGGCTTGAGAGGTTGGCGACTTCTCCGACCAGATCCAAGTTGCGTTTGGCGAGTCGGTCCACATCCTGGGACTGCATCTGCCCCTTGCTCTCGCCTTCCTTAAGCTGCTGACGAAGATCTTGAATAACGGCCTGCCGGGCCGCCACCTCCGATTTCAATGTCGTGTTTTCGTCGCGGAGCCGGTCCAGATCACTTCGCGCGGCGGCAAGGTCTTTTACGGTTTCCTGATGAATTGAAGACGAAACACACCCTGATAGGAGGATCGCCAGGCCCATTCCGATTTGAAGAACCCCGGCTTTCCATCCGGGGAGGGCTTCGCCACCCAGATAGCGGCCTTCGCCACGATCATCATCCTTCGCCCAAGGTGAAGTGCGGGTTCTTCGATCCGGGCAGAGAAAACCAAATT
The DNA here is from genome assembly GCA_035498035.1 of Nitrospiria bacterium. Lineage (NCBI taxonomy): Bacteria > Pseudomonadati > Nitrospirota > Nitrospiria > Nitrospiria bacterium. Next base: position 12,375 of record DATKAN010000016.1, on the reverse strand, counting down.
TTGTTTCGCTCGCTAACCCCGGCTTCATAACCGGGGATGGCGCTCGCCGTTCGGATTCGATCACGGGTCGCCGCATCCGGGTCCTAATTCTAGGGGCTCACGTCGCCCCCTCCACCGGCGGAGCCGGATGGAGCCTCCCCCTCCCGCGCGCGTTGCGCGCTGGGGTCAATCACCCCGAACTATGAATCAGGGCTCACGTCGCCCCCTCCACCGGCGGAGCCGGATGGAGCCTCCCCCTCTCGCGCGCGTTGCGCGCTGGGCAGACACCCTTGAGTAGGGCCGGGAACATCTACACCGTTTTGAGAAGGTCGCGGGCTTTTTGTACGATTTCTTTTTCGGTCGGGTAGGCCGTCAACGTTTCGGCCTCCTCCAACGGAAACCACGCGGCGGCCTCGACTTCTTCGTCGTGATCCGCCGTGTCTCCGCCGCGGCAATCCATTAAATAAAAATGAACGGTCTTGTCGATCGTCGCGCGATCCTCTTTGGAGTAAAACTGGTACGAAGTTTCGCCGATCTTCCGCCGGATTTCGCCCTCCAGACCGGTTTCTTCGCGAACCTCTCGGACGGCCGCCCCTTCCAGGCTTTCCTCCGGCTCGACCCAGCCTTTTGGCAGACACCAGATCCGTTTTCCGTTTTTCAGCGTTTTCCGGATCAGGGCGATCTCGATCCCGGCGGTTCCTCGGCGGAAGATCACGCCACCGGATGAAATTTGATGTCTGGCGCCTCTGGATGTCATCGGCTCAGGAATTCGGTAGGACACTATAGCACGCCGGACGACGTTTGACAAGACACGGGGAATGGTTTTGGAGTCTTCCTCCGACCGCCGAAAAATAATCCTTGACGGGGAATGAACGGATGCCGTATGGATATAAGGATTAGCTTTCGCTTTAATTCGGTGAAGGTTTTGGATCGCGAGGGGATGAATCGTCCAATGCGAATAAAGATTGTGGCCATTTCGGTTGTCGCCGGCGCGGTGTTGACCGGCTGCGCGGTCGGCCCGGATTTCCATCGGCCGGAGCCCCCCGCCACGAAGGACTATACCCCCGCGGCGATGCCGGAGAAGACGTCGGCCACTTCGGGGATTGCCGGCGAGGCCCAGCGCTTCCTCGCGGGCCGGGATATTCCGGACCTGTGGTGGACCCTCTTTCACTCCAAGGCGCTCGATCAGATGATCCGCCAGGCGCTTGCGGGCAGCCCGACGCTGATCGCCGCGCAGGCCACGCTGCGGGAGGCGCAGGAGAACGAACGCGCCCTGGTCGGAGAGGCCCTGGTCCCGGCCGTGGACGGCAATGTTTCGGCCCAGCGGCAGAAAATTTCGGGGGCCGCGTTCGGCCAGCCCAATTTACCCGGCAGCCTCTTCAATCTTTACAATGCATCCGTGAGCGTTTCCTATGCCCTCGATCTGTTCGGCGGGGCGCGGCGAGAGTTGGAGGCCTTGCGGTCCCAGGTTGATTTTCAGGGCTATCAGCTGGAGGGCGCCCATATCGCTTTGACGTCCAACATCATCACCACCGCGATTCAAGAAGCCTCGTTGCGGGACCAGATCCGGACGACACAGGAGATGGTCGCCTTGATGGAGAAAGAGGTCGGTCTGGTCGAACGCCAGTTCCTGCTGGGCGGGGCCTCGCGTTCCGATGTGCTCGCACAGCAGGCACAACTTGCACAGACGCGGGCCACCCTGCCGCCGCTTGAATTGAATCTCGCGCAGACGCGCCACCGATTGGCGGTGCTGGTCGGACAACTTCCCAGCGAGGCGGTCCTTCCCGAATTTGAACTCCAGGGGCTGCAACTCCCTCAAGACCTTCCGGTCAGCCTGCCGTCCTCGCTGGTCCGTCAACGGCCCGATGTCCTCGCCTCGGAGGCCCTTCTGCACCAGGCGAGCGCCCAGATCGGGGTCGCCACCGCGGCGATGTTTCCCCAGATCACATTGAGCGGAAATTACGGTTCGGAGACGAGCGCGGGCCACGATCTTTTCACCGCCGGCACGAGTGTGTGGAGGCTGGGGGCCGGATTGCTCCAGCCGCTCTTTCACGGCGGGCAGTTGTCCGCCCAGCGGCGCGCCGCCATCGCGGCATACGATCAGGCGGCGGCGCAGTACCGTGAAACGGTTTTGGAGGCCTTTCAGAACGTCGCCGATGTCCTGCGCGCGCTGGAGCTGGACGCGGACCTGCTGAAGGCTCAGTCGGAGGCGGAGGCCAGTGCGCGCGAATCGCTCGATATGACCCAGAAACAGTTCGATTTAGGGGCCGTGAATTTTCTCTCGTTGCTGGATGCCCAGCGTCAGCACCGGCTGGCACAGGTCATTCTGATTCAAGCTGAAGCCAGGCGATATTCCGATACCGTGGCCCTGTTTCAGGCCCTGGGCGGCGGGTGGTGGAACCGGACACAGTGAAGACGGAGACATTTTGATGACCAAGCGTATGGTGGTGATGTTGTTGGTGGTCGGTTTGTTATTTGCCGCCATTTTCGGGTTTCAGGCCTTCAAGGCGAAAATGATCAAACAGTTCATGGCGACCATGAAAATGCCGCCGGCCACGGTGACGGCGATGAAGGCCGAGCTCCAACCCTGGCAGCCCCAGTTAAACGCGGTGGGGAGCCTGCGAGCCGTGCACGGGGTGGACGTCACAACCGAAATCGGCGGTTTGGTGCGGGAGGTGCGTTTCAAGTCGGGCGATGAGGTGAAGGCCGGCCAGGTGCTGGTCCAGCTCAATGCCGACGCGGATGTCGGGCTGTTGCGGTCCCTCGAGGCGGCGGCCGAACTGGCCCGGATCGTTTACGAGCGTGACAAGGAACAATTTGCCATTCAGGCGGTCAGTAAGGCGGTGCTGGATGGCGATGCGGCCGATCTCAAGAGCAAAGAAGCCCAGGTGGCCCAGCAGGCGGCCGTGGTCGAAAAAAAAACGATCCGTGCGATGTTTGAAGGGCGGCTCGGCATCAACGCCGTGAATCTCGGACAGTACGTGAACCCGGGAGACAAGATCGTCACACTTCAATCGTTGGATCCGATCTTTGTCGATTTTTTCCTTCCCCAGCAGAACCTCTCGCGATTGAAGATCGGACTGACCGTGACGGTGACGACCGATGCGATTCCCGGCCGAACGTTTGAAGGACGGATTAATGCGATCAACCCCAAGGTCGATCCGGATACCCGTAACCTCCAGATCGAGGCCACGATCGCCAATGCCAAGCACGAACTGTTGCCGGGCATGTACGCGACGGTGACGGTCCAGTCCGGCGGGGTCCAGCAGTACCTGACCCTGCCCCAGACCTCCGTAACCTTCAATCCCTACGGGGAAAGCGTTTACGTCATTGAGGAGGGCGGAAAGGGGGCGGATGGAAAACCGGTCCTGACCGCCCGGCAGACCTTCGTGACCGTCGGCGAGACCCGGGGCGACCAGGTCGCGATCCTAAAGGGGATCAAGCCGGGCGACCTGGTGGCCACGAGCGGACAGCTCAAATTGAAGAACGGAAGCGCGGTGGTCATCAACAACACGGTCCAGCCCAGCAACGACCCCGCGCCCAAGCCGGTGGATCAATGACCCGGGAGCCCCTCTGATGCGCTTTACCGATTTATTCATTCATCGGCCCGTTCTGGCCACCGTCGTCAGCCTCATGATCTTAGTTTTGGGGCTGCGCTCCGTGGGGTTGCTTCCCGTGCGAGAGTTTCCGGAGACCCAGAACGCGGTGGTGACGGTGGCGACCACGTACACGGGGGCCGACCCGGCGTTGGTGGCCGGGTTCATCACCACTCCGCTGGAAAACTCGATCGCGCAGGCCAACGGCATCGACTACCTCACCTCCTCCAGCGCGCAGAGCGTCAGCACGATCCAGGCCAACCTGCGCCTGAACTACGATCCGAACAAGGCGCTGACCGAGATCAACACCAAGGTCAACGCGGTGCTCAACCAGCTGCCGAAGGAGACGCAGCAGCCGGTTCTGACGATCGCCATCGGCGAGACGATCGATTCGATGTACATCGGGTTCTACAGCACGGTGCTTTCGACCAATCAGATCACCGATTATCTCATCCGGGTGGTGCAGCCCAAGCTTCAGACGGTGGATGGCGTGCAGACGGCCGAGATCCTCGGAAAACACCAGTTCGCGCTGCGGGCGTGGCTCGATCCCGATAAATTGGCGGCCTACCATTTGACCGCGGCCGATGTGAGCAACGCGCTCGCGGCCAACGACTTCATCTCCGCGGTCGGACGGACCAAAGGGCAGATGGTGACCGTGGACCTGACCGCCGACACCGGACTCCACTCGGTCGACGAATTCCGCAACCTCGCCATCAAATCGCAGGGCGGTGCCATTGTGCGCCTCGGGGATGTCGCGAACGTCACGCTCGGGTCGGATGATTACGATACCGCGGTGGGTTTCGACGGCCAGACGGCCGTCTATATCGGCATCAAGGTGGCGCCGACCGCCAATCTCCTGACCGTGATCAACAGCGTTCGCACGGCCTTTCCTCCGATCCAGGCGCAGTTGCCCGAGGGCCTGGGCGGCAAGATCGTCTACGATGCGACGAAATACGTGAACAGTTCAATTCACGAGGTGATCAGCACCCTGATCAAATCCCTGCTGATCGTCACGGTGGTCATTTTCCTTTTCCTCGGGTCCCTGCGGTCGGTGATCATTCCGACGATCGCGATGCCGCTGTCGTTGATCGGGACGTTTTTCGTCATGCTGGTGCTCGGATACTCGATCAATCTGCTGACACTGCTCTCGCTGGTCCTGGCCATCGGGCTGGTCGTGGACGACGCGATCATCGTGGTGGAAAACGTGCACCGTCATATCGAGGGGGGCATGCCCCCCATGGGGGCGGCCCTCGCCGGGGCGTACGAGCTGGCGGGGCCGATCATCGCCATCACCGTGGTCTTGATCGCGGTCTACGTGCCGATCGGGTTCATGGGCGGCCTCACCGGGGCGCTTTTCACGGAGTTCGCCTTCACGCTGGTCGGCGCCGTGACCGTTTCGGCGGTCATCGCCCTGACCCTCTCTCCCATGATGTGCTCGCGTCTCCTCAAGGGGCACGACGGCGGCGGCCAGGCCCGATTCGTCAAATTTATCGATACCCAGTTTGAGCGGTTGCGGAAGGGCTACGCCCGCCGGCTCCACGGGGCTCTCGATTCCCTGCCGGTCGTCGGAGTGTTTGCCGCGATCATCCTGGTCAGCATTTATTTCCTTTATGCCAACGCCAAGCGCGAACTCGCCCCGCAGGAGGATATGGGGGTCATCATCTCCCTGGTCTCGGCCGCGCCCAACGCGACGCTTGAGCAGACCCAGCTCTACACGCGCGAGGTTTATAAAACCTTCGCCTCTTATCCCGAGACCGACCACGTCTTCCAGCTCGACGGGATCAGCGGGGTCAATTCCGGGATCGCCGGCATGGTGATGAAGCCGTGGGACGAGCGCAAACGCACCACGATGGAAATGCAGCCGGTGGTCCAGAATCAGCTCGGCGACATCGCCGGCGTTCGCGCGGTGGCGTTTCAGCGGCCGCCGCTGCCCGGGGGAGGCCGGGGCCTTCCGGTCCAGTTCGTGATCGGCACGACCGATTCGTACGAACGGTTGAACGAAGTGTCGGAGGCGCTGATGGACAAAGCCCGGGCCAGCGGCATGTTTATGTTTGTCGACAACGACCTGAAAATAGACAAGCCCCAGACCACGGTGGAAATCGACCGCGATAAAGCGGCCCAGCTGGGGCTGACGATGCAGAACATCGGCGACGCGCTCGGGTGGATGCTGGGAGGGGGCTATGTCAATTACTTCAGCCTCGCCGGGCGGTCCTACAAGGTGATTCCGCAGGTGATGCAGCGCGACCGGCTCAATGCCGGGCACCTCCGGGACTATTACATCACGACTCCGAGCGGCGCGTCGGTCCCGGTCTCGACCGTCGTGAGTCTCAAGACCGTCGTCGTGCCGGAGACTCTGAATCACTTCCAGCAGCTCAACTCGGCCATGCTCTCGGCGGTTCCCGCCATCGGCATCACGCTGGGGCAGGCGCTGGATACCCTGGAGGCCGAGGCCAAGGAAATCCTTCCTCAGGGGTACGCGATCGACTACGGGGGTCCGTCCCGGCAGTTCAAACAGGAGAGCACCGCGCTGGTCGTGACGTTTTTCTTCGCCCTGATCATCATTTTCCTCGCGCTCGCCGCGCTGTTCGAGAGCTTTCGTGATCCGCTCATCGTGCTGGTGAGCGTGCCGATGTCGATCTGCGGGGCGATGATCTTCATCAGCCTCGGGATCGGGGGGGCGACGCTCAACATCTACACCGAGGTCGGCCTGGTGACGCTGATCGCGCTCATCAGCAAGCACGGCATCCTGATCGTGCAGTTCGCCAACGATCTTCAGCAAGAGGGAAAGGGCAAGCGCGAGGCCGTGGAGACGGCGGCCGGCATCCGTCTCCGGCCGATCCTGATGACGACCGCGGCCATGGTCCTCGGGGTGCTGCCGTTGATCACCGCATCCGGCGCCGGCGCCGTGGGTCGCTTCAACATGGGCCTCGTGATCGCGACCGGCATCGCGATCGGTACTCTCTTCACGCTCTTCGTGGTTCCCGCGATGTACATGTTCCTTGCCACGGACCGGGCCAAGGCCAGAACCTCCGCGGGAACCTGAAGTCGCGCGAGACCCCGGCTACATTTTCCTTGACATCGCATGGCCGCTTGGGCTTTCCTATTCATTGAGAGAACCTCCGGGCGACCGGAGGGGCCGTTCATTGGCACAACCGAAAGGAGGATTCCGATGCGTACGTTCGCATATTATGGCATGGCCGTGTTCCTGATGGCGGCATTCCTGTTCGTTCCGTTCCGGGGAATTCAGGCCGCCGAGAAGAAAGCGGAGCCGGCCCTAGAGGTTCCCGCCTCTTCACCGGCTGCCGGGCATAATTCGGAAGGAATCAAGCATTACAACATGGGCGTGTGGAAGGACGCCGAGATGCATTTCGGCGAGGCGGTCAAGGCCGACGAAAAATCGGCCGAGGCCCACTACAACCACGCACTCGCCTTGGACAAACTCGGCATGCACAAAGAGGCGACGGCGGAGTTCGATGAGGCGCTCAAGCTGGCCCCCGACAACAAAGCCATCGCCGACTCTCCGATCCTGAAGGCCCATCTGCAGAAAATGAAAAAGATGGAGAAGCCGATGGAGAAATCGAACGGAGGGTATTAGGTCTTTAAACGGCCGATGACCCAAAGGGCCCGGTGGAAAATCTTCCCCGGGCCCTTTTTTTTGCGCAAAACCGGCTCCGATCCGTCTTCCGCGGCCGTTGACCTCGGCCGGATCGTTGACAGCTTGGAGGATGGCCGTTATGATAAAAGTTGGCGGTCGAGCATTCCATGGATTTCCATCAGGACGTCTTAAAGGAACTCAATAAAAACATCACGCTCTCGGAGAAGCTGGAGTCGATTCATCGGGTTTTGAAGTCCAGGTTCCCGATGATCGACCGCATCGCCGTGGCCGTTTACGATGCCAAGACCGATCTGTTGAAAACCTTCAGCCACAGCAGCGGTCCGCAAGCCCCGCTGGTCCGTTACGAGGCCAAAATGGGCGAGTCGCGTTCCCTCCTGGAGATCCTGGAAACCGGGATGCCGCGCGTGATCAACGACCTGACGGTCTTCGGCCCCTCGGAACGGATGCACACCCAGCGGATCGCGGCCGAGGGGTACGTCTCCAGCTACACAATGCCGATGTACATCAACGGCACCTTCTTCGGTTTTGTCTTCTTCAACGCCCGCGAGAAAAACACCCTCGATCCCGAGGTGCTCCATTACCTGGACGTTTTCGGCCATCTCGTTTCCCTAACGATCATCAACGACCTCATGACGATTCGGACCATGCTGGCGACCGTCAAGGCCGCGCGTGACATCAGCGCCCACCGGGACATGGAAACGGGGGCCCACCTCGACCGGATGTCCCATTACGCCCGGCTGATCGCCAAGGAACTCGCCGAGCGCTACGGTTTCGACGATGAATTCATCGAGCACATTTTCTTGTTCGCCCCGCTGCACGACATCGGCAAAATCGGCGTGCCGGACGCCATCCTCCGGAAACCGGCCCGACTGACCGAGGATGAATTTGAAACGATGAAGACGCATACCCAGAAGGGCCGGCAAATGATCGACGCCATGTTGAAGGACTTCGGGCTTGATTCCTTTCAGCATATCGACGTGATGCGAAACATCGCCGAATACCACCATGAGACGATCGACGGACGGGGTTACCCGCACGGGATGAAGGGCGATGCGATCCCGATCGAGTCCAAGATCATCGCCGTGTCGGACATCTTCGACGCCCTCACCAGCCGCCGCCCTTACAAAACGGCCTGGACCAACGAGGAGGCCTTCGCGATGCTGCGCCAGCTCGCGGGGAGGCAGCTCGACAGGGACTGCGTGGACGCGCTGATCAAGAACGCCGGCCGGGTCGAAGAAATTCAAAAACGCTTCCGGGAAAACCCCTTCGCCTGAGCCCCCCTCACGCGAGCTTTGCTCGCTGGGTAGACTTCCTATTTTATCCTGTTGATTCGACGGGTCCTGTCCTTCGGCAGCCCCATCCGTCCTCACTCAGCGTTTTTCAAAGGGCTGCAGGGGAACCACACGAAGATTCCTTGGCCTTTCCGTTGCGGGCGGATGGGGCGCCCCGCCCGTGGCCACCCGTCGAATGGTTTTGGTTTACGGTTTTAGGGAGAAGTCGAACGCGTTGAGCAGGTCGTTGGCTTCCGCATCGCGCGGGCCGAGCGGCTTGAGGTCCCAGCGGGATTCGATGAACTTCAAGATCGAGGTCGTGTCGTAGGGCGTGTGATCCACGAAGCCCCGCCTGGCGTACGGGGAGACGATGATCGCCGGGACGCGCGTTCCGGGGCCCCACCGATCGACGACGGGCGGCGCGACGTGATCCCAGCGCCCGCCGTTTTCATCGTACGTGATGACGACGGCGGTCTCCTTCCAGTAGGGGCTGCCCCGGATGGAATCCACAAGGTGCTTCACGTAGGCCTGGCCCTGCAGAAGGTCGGCGTAGCCGGGGTGCTCGTTCTCCGGGCCGAGTGGCTTGACGAACGATACCGCGGGCAAGGTCCCGTTCTTCAAGGCGGCGAGGAAGTCCGAGACGTCGCGCAGATGTTCGGCCTTGGCCGGCGTGCCGTCCGCGTAGGCCGCGAAATAATTGAACGGCTGATGATGGTACTGGAATAATTTATCGGGTTTCCCGGCCATCGCGTCGTTCCAGCCGCCGGAATACCAGGTCCAGGAAATTCCCTTCTCGCTCAAGCGATCCCCGATGGTCGGCATCGTCTGGCGCGGCAACAGCTTCTTCGGATCGGCAAGGCCGGCGGGATGGGGGCGGTTGAGCGGAAAGACGGTATTGACGGCGTATCCGTCGGGCGTAACGGCGCCGTCCTTTTTGAGAACGCCGTGTTCGTCCAATTGAACGATCTCGGCGGCCGGGGCATCGGGCCATCGGGGGGTGCAGGCGCAGACCAGCCAGATGTGGTTCAGGAAAGACCCGCCGAACGCGGCATGAAAGAACCGGTCCGCGATTGTGAACCGCTTGGCCAGCTGGCCTTCCGGGCCGTCGCTGAGATCGTAAACGCTCATGACGAGCCCCCCCGCATTGCTCCAGGCGACGAACTTGTTCATCCGTCCGCCGTTGATCTGGTACTGTTCCTGATAGAAGCGGTGGACCAGGTCGCCGGTCTTCTCGTCGGGCCGGACGAACAGGCCCGCGTCGAACGGCGCCACCGGAAGATCCTTTGGGAAGCGGGGGTCGGGGGCCGGAGGATTCCGGTTCGTGTCGATCGGCGGCGGCAGCGTTCGATAAGGCCGGCCGTTTTTCATCACCTGCTTCGCCGCGTCGCCCGCGCGGGCGATGCCGTCCGCGCCGGGGAACTTTCCGTACAGCCCGTCGAAGCTCCAGTTCTCCTGGTAAATCACGACGACATGGTTGATCTTTTTCAGGCCGGAGGCCGCGGGGTCGCCCCCGGAAGGGGAGGCGGCCGCATCCGTACCGGGACGGGCCTGAAGCGCGAGAACCATTCCGGCGATCAGGAGGAAACGCAGGCTCCGTCGCGCGGAGGCGCGGACCAGGGGTCCGGACTCGGCGACGATCATGGGTTACGGAATGTCATGAGGTTGGCTGTCCTTCTTGGAGATGAGATCGAGTTGATAGGCGACGATTTTGGCGTTAAAGCTTAACTGAAATACCGGCATTTTGCTCATTTCAAGGAATCGCGCCTTGGCCTCATCGAAGCGTCCGAGTCGGCGCTCCGCTTCACCGGCGAGCATTTGGGCTGTCACCCATTCCGGGCCCTCTTTCGTCTTGCTTGTGGAAAGAAACTTCTTTAGGTGCTGGAGGGTTAAATCGATGTATTGCTTTTCTTTGTCGGGACGGTCGTCCACCTGCCACGAGGCTTGTAGATACGCGTTGGCGACGATAAAGTCCGTGTCACCCATGTACTCCAAGATTTTTGCCAGCAAAAAATAGGACGGGTTGTCCTTGGCCATTTCTTGATACTCCGGGGAGAGGACGAATTTCTTCAAGCGCACTTTTTCATCATCGGTAAAATCCTTTTTATAAACCACAAAGTGATTGCTCGGACATACGGGAATCCGAGGCGGAACATCCATATATCCGAGGGGTTTCAAATCCAGTTGGGCGCCCATACGGGGGCCGGCCATATTGGCGGGGGTTTTGAACTTCGTTCCGTCCAGGGGACAGGTGACCTCGATTTCCTTGACCGGTGCGGCCGCGGTCAATCCCCCCACGAAAAATATTAATACAAAAACCCCGACACCCAAACGTTTCTTAATCATCCTCGTTCCTCCTCTTCCCAATGCGCCGGGCCGCGGCGCGGGTTGGTTTTAATGACGCCGATCTGTTCAGGATGGCATTCCGGGATCCCCTCCGGACCCCGGCTCTATCTTTTTGAAACCCGGCCAAGTTCGGATTTCAGTTTCTTGATCTGTCCCTCGATCTGTTTGGCCTCCAGAACGAGTTTCCGCGCCTTCTCATTCAGCCGGAGATCCTTCGGGTTTTTCACGGCCGAGTCATAGACCTGCCCTCCGATCTCGGTAAATTTGTCCTGGGCTTTCTGGTTCAGACCGATGAGCCGAACCCGGAGCTTGGCCACCTTGGTCATCCGCTGCGCCTCGGCCGTCACGGAGGCGGCCCCTTTTTTGGCCGTCGCAACCCCTTCCTTCATCATCTTTTGCGCTTCGGCCGTCATCGTCGCCGCGCCCTTTTGGGCCATCCGGCGGGCCTCGGTCGACAGCACGGAGGTGCCTTCCTTGAAGAGTTCCGTGCTTTCCTTCACGGCCGACTGAAGATCCTTTTTAACGCGGTCCCAGAATTTCATGAAATCACCTCCCGTCCTTTCTTTCTACCCGCCGGGCGGCGGGGATTCCAAGAGTTCGGCCTGGGTGCGCTTAACCCATTCCCGAACCTCCAGTTCGTTTACGCCAAGCCATACACAGGCGGTATTGATCGTGATGAACACGATCACATTAATCTTCTCCCGCCCGGCCAAGCGCCCGTACAGACTGGCTTTCTCGAATTCTTTTCCCGCCACAATCGCCACCCGGGCCCCGGCGATTTTGTTGCGGAAATGAAGATAAATATCGACGAGCTGTCCGAGCTCCCTTTCCTGGATCGAAGGATCGAAAGAGGCGCGGGTGATATCGACCAGGACCCGGGGGGCGGACGGAAGATTCGGATCCTCCAATTCCCGGCGTTCGCCCTCCAGGAGATCCTCCTGCGTAATCCTTCCGGCCCACACCTCGAGAATATGGCCGGAATCCAGGATCCGGTAGACTCTGCCCATGTCGGCGCCCTCCTTCGAACCCCCTTTGTATAGCACGAGCCTGCGGGTAAATGCAAAAAAAAGCGGATTCCAGGGATGTCGGCCTCGGTAAGTCGGGCCTTTAAAGCGGGGAGGCCCGGGAAAGGGAATCGGCCCGTCCCTTTCCGCGACGGATGTGATCACCTTGAACGCGGCTTGGCGCGGGCGGTGGGCGGCGCGTTCCACGGGTCATCGGGCCAGGGATGCTTGGGATAGCGGCCTTTCAATTCCTTCTTCACCTCGGCGTACGTCCGCTCCCAGAATCCGCGGAGATCCTGCGTGACTTGAATCGGCCGCCGCGCGGGCGAGAGGAGATGAAGCGTCACGGGAATCTTCCCGAAGGCCACGCGGGGCGTGTCGGCCAGTCCGAACATCTCCTGCAGCTTCACGGACAGCACGGGCGATTCCCCCGGCCGGTATTCAAGGCGCAGCCGCGATCCGCTCGGAACGGTCAGATGCGTCGGCGCGCCCTCTTCCAGGCGCCGTTGCTGTTTTCCGTCCAGGCGGGTCCGTAGAATGGCAAGGAGATCGAGCCCGGCCAGATC
>DATKAN010000015.1 GCA_035498035.1 Nitrospiria bacterium | reverse complement strand
GGAAACGAGAATCGAAAAGCCCGCCGTTCTCGAACGCAGCCCGACCAGGATGACCATCACCGTCGGAATAAACAGAAGGACCAGGGCGGTTCCCAAATCCGGCTGTTTCAGCACCAGAAGCAGGGGCACGCCCACCCACAGGACGGGCACGAGGAACTCAAAGAGGCTCAGGCCCCGGGAAGGGGTTCGATTGGAGAAATATCTCGCCAGGACGATAATGACGATCAGCTTGATCCACTCCGACGGTTGCACGTCAAAAAAGCCCAGCGATATCCAGCGGCGGGCGCCCATGCCGGTTCGTCCGACCAGGAGAACCAGGAATAGCAGAAGGACGCCGGCCGCATAGAGAAAGGTGCCGTAGCGCGCGATCTCGTGGTAGTCGATCCAGGCCGCGATGAAAAAGACGACCAGCCCGAGCAGGATCCAGATCACCTGTTTGGTATAGATCGCCCCGTGGGCCTTGGGGGCGACGGAGTAGGTCACGGTGTAGATCGACAGGACTCCCAGACTCAGGATCAGGAGCACCACGACGACAAACCACGCGTCAAAGCTGTTGATGATTCTCCGGCCGATCATTTTTCAGGTACTCCTCAATCACCCGCTTGGCGGGGGGCGCGGCGGTTTCGCCGCCGTGGCCTCCGTGCTCGACCAAAACCGCCACCGCGATCCGGGGGTCTTCGACCGGCGCGAAGGCGATAAACCAGGCATGGTCCTGCAGCTCCTTGGGCAGGGACTTGGTTTCGACGCCCGCTTTTTCCTCAACCACCTGGGCGGTCCCGGTCTTACCCGCGATGGTGACGAATTGCGACCGGGCGGAAGCGCCGGTGCCGTGCGGTTCCGAGACCACGCCGCTCAGGGCCTGGCGGAGGGCGGTGTAAGTTTTCTTGGCCAGATCCACCCGGCCAAGTTCCACCGGTGGAAATTCATAAAGCCGTCCGGTGGCCCGGTCCCGGATCGCTTTGATCAGGTGGGGCTGGAAGCGGGCGCCCGACATGGCCACGGTTCCGATGAGATCGGCCAGTTGAATCGGCGTCACGGTGACGAACCCTTGTCCGATGGCGGCCGACAGGGTTTCCCCCGGATACCAGGGTTCCCCCTTGGCGCGGAGCTTCCATTGAGAGGTGGGGATCACGCCCGATTTTTCGGAGGCCAGCTCGACCCCGGTCGGCTGGCCCAATCCGTAGCGAAAGGCATAATCGGCCAGGCGGTCGATGCCCAGCCGCCGACCCATTTCGTAAAAATAAACGTCGCAGGACTGGACGATGGCGGAATGCAGATCGATTATGCCGTGGCCGCCCCGTTTCCAATCCTTGTAGACCCGTCGGCCGAAGGGCATGCCCCCCGTACAGAGGATCGGCTCCTCCGGCGTGACCTCCTTGGTTTCCAGCGCGGCGGAGGAGACGACCAGTTTGAATGTGGAGCCCGGAGGATACTGGCCCTGGATGGCCCGATTGGTCAGGGGATGGCCCGGGTCGGAGGACAGCGCCTCCCAGTCGGCGGTCGACAGGCTCTGCGAAAGTTGATTCGGGTCAAAGGCGGGGTGACTGACCATGGCCAGGATCTCGCCGTTACGGGGATCGATCGCCACGATCGTTCCGGCGTTTTTTCCCAGGGCCTCCTCGGCCGCCTTTTGGACGTTCAGATCGATGGTTAAATAGACGTCGTCGCCCGAAGCGGGTTCCTGGACGCGGAGGACCTTCATTTCATGGCCCACGGCGTCCACCTCGATGATTTTCTCCCCGACCTCTCCGCGAATTTGTGTGTCGTAGGTCTTTTCAATGCCGCTCTGTCCCACGGAGGTTCCGGGGAGGGTATCCTCGTTTCCGGACTCCTGGAGCTGCGCCGGGGAAATCTCTCCCACATAGCCCAGCAGATGGGCCGCCAGGGGTCCGTACAAATAGTTGCGTTGGGGTTCGGGGACCAGGATCGTTCCGGCCAGATCCAGACGGTGGGATTCGATCAGCGCCACTTCTCTCAATGACAGCCCCTCTTTGACCTTCGTCGGCATGTAGGGAACGTTGTTCTTGCGCGAAGTGATCCGCCGTTCCAGCTCGCTGCGGTCCACCTGAATGAAGCGGGCCAACTGGTCCAGCACCCCTTTCTTGTCCGAAATGTCCTCGGACACCAGATAGAGATTAAAACTCGGCACGTTATTGGCGAGCAGCTCGCCGTGTCGGTCGAATATCAAACCGCGGGGAGGTTGAATGTAAACCACCCGGACGCGGTTGTTCTCGGACTGTTCCTTGTAATAACTCCCCTTGGTGATCTGCAGGTACCAGGCCCGCAGGAGCAGGGCCGCAAAGATCGCGACGATCCCGACCATCAAATAGACGAGTCGGTTCTGAATTTCCCGGGGATTATCGGAAGAGGTATCAAGATCCATGGCTTAAATTTCAATCGACATTGGGTAGGAACGGGGGACTTTCCGACCACGGCTGCCGGACCGGCAGCCGCCGGATGACCACCCAGAACACCGCGCCCCCTAAAACACCATTATACAACGCCTCGGGCAGCAACGTCCAACGAAAGGCCTCCATGAAATGGATCTCGCCCACCACGAGTTGATGAAACCAAAAGCCGATGATGCCGGTGATCAGGGACAACAAGACCACCAGTCCCATGGTCAACGCGCCCGTCGCGTTGAGAAAAAACCTTCCCAGCAGTCCGGACAACAAGCCCGCCGCCGCTTTCGAGGCGATTTGGAGACCGAAGGGCCCCCCCGAAAAGAAATCCATCAAGGCCCCCATGATCCATCCGATCATCAGACCCTTCATCTCTCCGGCATAGAAACCCGTGAAGTAGATCAAAAGCAATACCAGATCCGGCCGGATGGCATGCATGCCGACGGCCGTAAGCCAGGTGGTTTGGACCGGGATCAACACCAGGGCGATGAGCGTGTAAGTCCATCGGTTCATTTCTTGTTTTGCGAGCCCTCCGACGCAGGTGAACCCGGCCGGCCGGCGGGCGGGATACGGTCCTCCAGGGCGGTGACCACCAGGACCTCTTCCAATTTTGAGAAGTCCACGCTGGGAATCACCTCGGCTTGCTGGAAAAGGTCCAGTTCCTTCTTCGTGGCGCGGCCCAGGGTGCCGATCAGGAGCCCTTTCGGAAAATATCCCGTCAGGCCGGACGTCAGAACGAGGTCGCCTTCCTTGAGGTCCGCCAGCAGGGACAGGTATTTGATGCGGGCGAGGCCTCTTTCCGTGCCCTCCACCAACCCCTCGTCCCGTGTGCGTTGAATCAGAGCCGCGACGGCGCTGTTTCGATCGGTGACCAGGAGGACCTGCGACACGGTCGGGTCGGCTTTGATCACACGGCCCACGACCCCGACCGGGGTGATGACCCCCATGTCGATCGCGACGCCCTCGCGGGTCCCCTTATCGATCATCAGCGTCCGGTACCAGTTGGACGGATCGCGTCCGATCACGGCGGCCACCAGGGTATGGAAGGCATTCGTCCGTCTGAAATTTAGGAGTTGTTCCAATCGCTCGTTGGCCTGGGCGGCTTCTTGGAGTTGAAGGGTTTCGTTTTGCAGCCGGGCCAGGTCGCGTTTTAAAGTTTCGTTTTCCCGTTGCACCGAGATCAGGTTGATGTAGCCGTTCCAGAGGCCCCCGATGCCGTGGGCCGTCCACGTCAGGCCTTTCTGCAGACCGGAGATCAGGAACACCACGGGACGGCCCAAAAAATAAACGGGGCGTCTTTGCAACTCCGGAAATAGGAGCACGGCGACCAGAAGGACCGTCAGGAAAAGAATGATGAACCGTCTGTAATTTATAATTTGCCGAAGCATGACCTCATAAACGGCATCCTTGTTGGAGGAGTCGTCTCGACTGGGCGGGACCTTACAAATCCTTCCGTTTCATACCAACCCTTGATTTTTTCAGGCGGCTCGAAAAGCTCCAGATGCCCCCTCCGGGGACTTCCAGCATTTTCATGACTGGAAGGGGGTCGCCATGCCGCAGGGACCGTGGAGACCGGAGCGTACTTGAGCCGTACGTGAGGATCTCCGAGGGACCGAGAACAAAGCAGATGGACTTTTTCAGCAGCCTGTTACTGGGACATGATGGTTACTTTTTTCAGCAGGTCGAGTTCGTCCAGCACCTTGCCCGTCCCCAACACGACCGTCGTGAGGGGGTTTTCAACCGTGATGACCGGAAGGTTCGTCTCTTCGCGAAGACGGATGTCCATGCCCCGGAGCAGCGATCCCCCGCCGGTCAGCACGATTCCGCGGTCGATGATGTCCCCCGCCAATTCGGGCGGCGTGTTCTCCAGCGCCACCTTGATGGCGTTCACGATGGCGCTGATCGGCTCGGACAAGGCCTCGCGGATCTCGCTGTCGTCCATCACCAGCGTTTTTGGAATTCCCGAGATCAGATCCCGTCCCTTGATCGTGATCGTCTTTCGTTCCTCCAGCGGGAAGGCCGATCCGATCTCGAACTTGATCTGCTCCGCCATCGGCTCGCCGATGAGCAGGTTGTATTTCCGTTTGATGTAATTCATGATCGCCTCGTCCATCTTGTCCCCCGCGACCTTGACGGACTCGCTGTAGACGATCCCGGCCAGGGAGATGACGGCCACGTCGGTCGTTCCCCCGCCGATATCCACCACCATGTTTCCGGAAGGCTCGGCGATCGGCAGTCCGGCTCCGATGGCGGCCGCGACGGGCTGTTCGATCAAATAGACCTCCCGCGCGCCGGCCAGCTGCGCCGAGTCCCGAACGGCGCGCTTTTCAACTTGCGTGATCCTTGAGGGAACGCCGATCACGATTCGGGGACGGACAAAGGTGCTGCGGTTGTGGGTCTTGGTGATAAAATGACTGAGCATTTTTTCCGCAATCTCGAAATCGGCGATCACGCCGTCCTTCATCGGTCGGATCGCGACGATGTTACCGGGCGTTCGACCCAGCATCTTCTTGGCCTCGGCCCCGACGGCCAGGACCTTGCTGGTCTTCCGGTCGATGGCGACGACCGAAGGCTCGTTGATGACGATCCCCTTGCCTTTGAGATAAACCAGGGTGTTGGCCGTGCCCAGATCGATGGCCAGGTCGTTCGAAAACCAGCCCAGAATGTTGTCTACAGCACCCACACAAACCTCCTCTCAAAATAGAATGTTCTCTCCCGTCCCTCGGCGCGGGGATGCCCTACCCGCCAGGCTCGCGGGTCGCTCCTGGAAAATCCCCCGCGCGGACCGATCCGGGCTCGATCACCTGGGTTTTGGCGATCTCGTCTCCCAGGCGGTGTCCCAGCGGATTGCCGATGACCAGTAGCGCTTCGATCAGGACAACGCCACCCCCCAACAACCAGCCGATAAAAGGGATCAGCAGGCAGAGATAGGCCGCGGAAAAAGGAATATTGCGCAGAATGGACTCCCGGAAAGAAACCGCCGTCCCTCTCTCGAACCGAAGGGTCTGCAAACCGATCAACCGCTTTCCAATGCTCTGTCCCTGGAAAAGACCGTCCGCGATCAAAAGATAGGTCATCCCGGCCATAAAACCGACCGGCGGGATCAGGCGGGCGAAGGCCGCGACGATCAGGAAGTCTATGAACTTCGCGATAAAACGGTGAACCACGTCCGCTTTCGGGAGCCCTTCCGCCGAACCCGGAAGTTGGTCATCCACCTCGGCCACGACGATCCATCTCCTGGAATTCTATGCGATGCCCTATGATTTCCCGCAACAACTTATTATATCAGATCGGGGCTTTTTTTCAAGGCGACCCGTTGCAATTCTATTAAAAAAAGCTTATGATGAGTTCCAAGTTTTGGGGGTCGTATGCTGAAGTTTTTACGCAAAGGCGCGGTTGAAAACCCATGGATCTACCGCACCATCATGTTTCTGATCGCCGCGACCTTTGTGATCAGCATGGGGTGGTGGGGCTTCTCGGGCGCCTCCCGGGAGCCTTATGTGGCCCAGATCGGTCAGGTTCGGATTACGCAGGCTCAGTACAACCGCTACAAGGAGAATGCCTACCGGTACTACCGGGAGATTCTGAAAGAAAACTTCAAAGAGGATCTGGTCAAGCAACTCGTGATCAACAGCGTGGTCGAACGGGAGCTGTGGTTGAAAATGGCCCGGGAACTCGGGCTTTCGGTCGGGGTGGATGAATTGCGGCAGAGCATTACCCAAGACACCGCGTTTCACGACGAGCAGGGACGTTTTGATCCCGACCGGTACCAGTTTTTCCTGTCGCGCAGTCACACGGCGGCCGATGAATACGAGCAGTCCATCCGGCAGGACCTGCTGATCAACAAGGCCAAGCGCGTCCTTCAGGACGGCATCGTCCTGACGGCCCAGGAGACCGCGGAGGCGAAGGCGGCCGTTCCGAATCCGCCGGCGGACCCGAAGGCGACGCCCGAGAAACGCCTTGAGCAGGAGACCAAGGCGGTAGAGGACGCCCTCGTTCGAAAACAACAGCGGGTCCTGATGTCCGCCTTGAACCGTATGCGGGCTGCGACCAAAATCGAGATCAAGAGCCAGGCCCTCTGATTCAGGTCCCGAGGTCGGCGATGGATTGTTGATAGTCCTTGTCGACCTGGGTCAGACCGATTCCCATCCCGCTTTTCTTGGCCAAACGCAGCAGACTCGGAGAAACCTGCCGGGCCCACATTCCGTGTCCCGTCATCAAAAGAACACGATGATCCGGACGGGTCAGCTCGATCCGGAGATGGACTCCGGGCTGGAGCACCGTGTTCGATTTGATGAACATCCCGCCGGAAGATACATCCTCGGTAAATCCCAGCTTGTCCGGACGGTCCTTGCCGAACTTCACGAACCGGCGCTATCCGTTTCGGTTCCGGCCCCGTTTCTCCATTCCGTCCCCCCGGGGTGTATACCGAAATTCGCTGCGAATTATACACGGACGAAGCCTCGATCACAACCCTCGCGGCCTCCCGGGCCTTTGACAGGGGGGTTAAAATACGGTATCGTTACTTAAAGGCTCGGAGGTGGACAGACCATGCCGGGGATGCAACTGCGCGGAAAAAGCATTACCGCCGTGGCGCGGGACGTCGCGGAAGGATTTTTTACGATCAACCCGCTGGCGCTCAAGAAGTTCGACTCCGAAGGCGTCAAGGCGCTTTACCACCAACTCCGGAAACTCCAGAAGGAAGTCCGCGGAGAGAAATTCCCCCTTCACGATACCCTGGCGGTCCGGAATCGCAACACCCGTCTCCAGCGGCTCCACAGCGCCGTAACCATTCTTGAACACACGGCCAAGGAACGAAAAATCATTTTGTGATCCCGCCCTATTCTCGGACCACGTAAGCCGTCAGGTGCTCCCGTCCGGATAATCGAGCCGTCATTTCTTGAGCCGCCTGCCGTTGCGTAAAATGCCCGACCCGGACCCGGTACCAAGTCCCCCGCTTCGGGACGACGTGGGGGAGGATGAAAACCGAATAGCCCTTTCGCCGGAGACGGCCGGCCATGGACTCGGCGGTCGCCCGGTCCCGGGTGGCGGCGATTTGAACTGTATAGCCGGTCGACGCTTTCTTGGGAGGGGGGACGGCCGGGCCGCGTGAAGGGGTTTCGGAGGATGTCGTCGTCTTCGCGATGAAGCCCAGATGCGGCGTGCCGCGCTGCTCTAGGGTGTCGTAGAACGTGAAGGTCTCGGGGGCGGGCGCCGGCACCCCATTATCCGCTGGTGGAACCGGCGGCGCGGGTCGGACGCTCGATTTTCTTGGAGCGGCCCCGTCCGGCGGTTCGGAAGGAGCGCTTTGAACCGGCGAGCGTTGTTCCAGAAAAATGAGGACCGCCACAAGCAAAACGGCCGTGGCGACGCCGCCCGCCAGGAACAGAAACAGCCGGCCCCGCGAAACTGCCCGCGACTTAAATCTTCGATTGACGCGTCTCATGAAAGGATCAGCATTGCATCGCCGTAACTGAGGAAGCGGTAGCGTGACCGCAAGGCCTCGGCATAGGCCTGCCGGATGTACGGTAGCCCGGCAAAGGCCGAAACCAGCATCAATAAGGTGGACTTGGGAAGGTGAAAGTTCGTCACCAGGCCGTCCACGCACTTGAACGAATAACCGGGGGTGATGAACAGAGCGGTCCAGCCCGACCGGGCTTGAAATGATCCGGAGTCCCGGATCGCCGATTCCAGGACGCGCGTGGCCGTCGTGCCCACGGCCACGATCCTCCCCTTTCGGCGACGAACCTCCTCCAAGACCTCGACCGCCGAGGGGCCGATATCATACCACTCCGAGTCCATTTGATGCCTACGGATGTCCCCGCAACGGACCGGCCGGAACGTCCCCGGGCCGATGTGCAGCGTGACCGAAACCACGTTCACGCCGTGCGCGCGGATCCGGTCGAGAAGGGTCTCCGTAAAATGGAGGCCGGCCGTGGGGGCGGCCACCGATCCGGGGGCCGCGGCGTAGACCGTCTGGTATTGCTCCCGGTCCTCCGCCGCAGGACTCCGTCGAATATACGGAGGGAGGGGCGTATGGCCCAGCCGGGCGATGATCGACGCCACGGCTTCTTCGCCCATCCATTCCAAAATCTTTCGCCCGTATCCGAGGTCCCGGCGGACCACGGCCGTTTCTCCCGTGCCGAACCGGATCGCCTGTCCCGCGTGGACCGATCCGCGGAGGAGGACCTCCCATTGTTTCGGCCCGTCCGCCTCCCGGAGCATCAGCACCTCGATCTTCCCTCCGCCGGGCATCTTGCGGCCCGGCAACCGGGCGGGAATGACCCGCGTGTCGTTGACGACGAGCACGTCCGAGGGCCGCAGGTAATGCACCAGATCCTGGAACCGACGGTGTTCGATCCGTCCCGTCTTCCGGTCCAGGACCATCAGGCGGGCTTGATCCCGGTCGGCCGATGGAACCTGCGCGATGAGGGATTCGTCCAGCGGGTAATCGTAACTGGAGAGTCGGTATTCGCCAGGCGGGGCTTTTGGTATCATGGAGGCGGCTCGACCACGGTGACGGACGAATAGGGCGCCACGAGGACGCCCGGATAATAATATTTCAGGATCCGATCATACTTGTATCCCATCTCGGCCATCTCCTTGGCGCCCCACTGACAGAGCCCCACGCCGTGGCCGTACCCGTGGCCCCGGAGCTGGACTTCGCGACCGATCTTCTCGATCCGAAAATGGGCGCTGGGCAGCTCCTGGTATCCCAGGATGCGTCGGAGGTCCCCCGCCTTGAGGATCAGTTCTCCCCGGGAATGGATCAGTCGGATCTGGCTGATCCGCCCGGCCTCGGTCCAGCGGAAGGGGGTGATCGAAGCGATCGTTCCGATGGAGTAGCCGGCCGTCGAAAAGGCTTTTTGGACGGTGTCCATCGGAATGGACCGGTTCCATTGATAGTAAGGCGAGTTCTGGTCGAAAGGACAACTCACCCCTTTGAGATACGGGAGGTCCATTCCCCAGACTTCGGCGGCGTTTTCGGTCGGGCCGGCCGAGGTGGAATGATATGCGGACAGGATTAACTGTCCTTCATAGGTCAGGACCAGCCCCCGGGTTTCGGCAACGGCCTGATTCGTCACCGGGTCTTCCTTGTCCCGGCCTTCGTACACCTGATCGGCCGTCGTGGCCTGGACGTCGTAATCTTTTCCCAGGTTGAGTTGTCGCTGGTAGAGCGCATAGGTCCGTGAAATGATCGCCTGCACCTTCAGGACCTCCGGATGCCATTTGGATGAGATCTCGATCGGCACCACGCCCTTGAGATAGTCTTCGAGGTCCAGCTCGTTGATCAACCGAATCTTATCATGGTAAAGGGCGATGTGGAGGATCCCGCCGACGTCCCGATCGTCGATGCGGATCGCTCCGCTCCCGGAGGAAGCGACCAGCTCGCGCCGGTCGGTGGGCTCGTTCTGGATGATCAAGCCCTGCGGCCCTGCGGCGATCACGACGGAGCCTTTGAACCCCCCAGCGACCGGCCGTCCGTCCGGGTCCGTGAGCGTCAGGTCCGGACTACCGGCAATCGTTACCGATGGAGGATCGGGGGCGAGGAGGACCCGGATCGATTCGCCCGCGAGGACCGGGCATGGAGAGAACAGGCCGGTGATCATCAGGATGATCGCCGCGGTCTTCCTTCGGATTTTTCGTTCCGGTCGTGTCGTCCGAATGATAAGGAACACCGCTTCACCGACGGGTTAACAGCCACAGAATGAGGGAGAGGATCAGGCTGATCAGTAGGCCTGAGGTGAGGGGAAAGAAAAAGCTGAAATTCTTCCGCTCGATATAGATGTCCCCCGGCAGGCGGCCCAGCCAGCCCAGGCCCGGAGTTTTTCCGACCCAAACCAGCACGCCGCCGATCAAAACAATGACCGCCCCGATGAGGATCAGAAACCGTCCAAGAGCACCAAGATCAGACATTACGGCATTCGGTAAAATAAGCGGATGGCCGAAGGCGGAGCGCCCCACCTTGCACAGCCGGGGTCCCTACACCGGGCGGGGCTGCGAGCACGGCGGGGCTGTCGCAGGACAGGATCCGCTTTTGAAGTAACAGGTGATGTTCGATCACAAAGCGGCCTGGATCAGCTTCTCCGCAATCTGAACGGCATTGAGCGCCGCTCCCTTTCGCAGGTTGTCCGCCACGATCCAGAGATTCAGCCCCGATTCCACCGAGGCGTCCTCCCGGATCCGGCCCACATAAACTTCGTCGGTCCCGGAAACCTCCAGCGGCATCGGGTAGACCTTGCGCTGCGGGTCGTCGAACACCATCACCCCCGGCGCGGTCGCCAGCAGCGCGCGCGCTTCATTGGCCGAGAGCTTTCTTTCGGTCTCGATGTTCACCGATTCGGAATGGGCCCGAAAAACCGGAACGCGCACGGTCGTGGCCGAGATCCGGATCGTGTCGTCTTCCATGATCTTCCGGGTCTCGTTCACCAGTTTCATCTCCTCCGAAGAATTCCCCTGAGCGTCGAAGGAGCCGATCTGCGGGAGCAGATTGAAGGCGATCTGGAACGGATAGACGTGGCAGACGGCTTCTTGAAAGGAGAGAAGGGACCGCGACTGATCCATCAGCTCGTCCATCGCCTCTTTGCCGGTCCCGGAAACCGATTGGTAACTGGACACGACGATCCGTTTAATCCTTGCGGCGTCGTGCAGGGGTTTTAGGGCCACGACCATCTGAATGGTGGAGCAGTTGGGGTTGGCGATGATGCCGTGATGCCGAAACGCCGCGTCGGGATTCACCTCCGGGACGACCAGCGGCACGTCCGGCTTCATCCGCCACTCGGCGGAGTTGTCGATGACGACCGCGCCGGCGGAGGCCGCCATCGGGGCATATTCCCGGCTGACCTCCTCCCCGGCCGAGAACAGCGCGATGTCCACGCCGCTAAAGGCCTCCTTGGTCAGGAGCTTGACCGTCAGGCTCCGGTCCCGGAAGGTCAATGTCTCGCCCGCCGTACGCTCCGAGGCGAAGAGACGGAGCTCCTCCACCGGAAATTTCCGTTCCTCGAGGACCTCGACCATCTCCTGGCCGACGGCCCCCGTAGCCCCGACGACGGCGATGACATATTGATCTTTTTTCGTTAGCATGGATATCGATTCCTAAGCACTCTGACTCACAACGGCGGTGAGGTATTATAGAAAATAAACAGCGCGGAGCCTGTCTCCGCGCGGAGGTAGATTCCGCGCTGTGAAGTCAAGACCTACGCTTTCATGAGTTGCTTGACGACCAGTTCCCCCATCTCCTTGGTGCCGACCAGTTTAGTTCCGGGCGATGCGATGTCGCCGGTGCGGTAGCCCTGGTCCAGAACACCGAGCACGGCCGCCTCGATCTCGTCCGCCGCCTTTCCCTGATCGAAGGAATAGTTGAGCATCATCGCGGCCGAAAGGATGGTCGCGAGCGGGTTGGCCTTGTTCTGCCCGGCGATGTCCGGCGCGCTTCCGTGAATCGGCTCGTACATCGCGGTGCGGCCTCCGAGACTGGCCGATGGAAGCATCCCGATCGAGCCGGTCAGCATCGCGGCCTCGTCGCTCAGGATATCGCCGAACAGGTTGGTCGTCACGATGACGTCGAACTGCTTCGGGTTTCGAATCAACTGCATCGCACAGTTGTCCACGTACAGATGCGACAGCTCAACGTCCGGATAATCCTTGTGGACCTCGATTACGACCTTGCGCCAGAGCGCGGAAGACTCCAGGACATTGGCCTTGTCGACCGAGGCGACCTTCCGACGGCGCTTGCGCGCGGCCTCGAAGGCCACCCTGGCGATCCGCCCGATCTCCTTGGTCGTGTAAACCTCGGTGTTGATCCCCCGTTCTTCGTTTCGATACGGTTTGATACCGCGGGGCTCCCCGAAATAGATCCCGCCGGTCAGCTCGCGGACGACCAGAAGGTCGGTTCCCTCGATGACCTCGCGCCGGAGGGACGAAGCCTCGATCAACTGCGGAAACGGTTTGGCCGGGCGAAGATTCGCGTAAAGTCCGAGTTGCTCCCGCAAACCCAGCAGGGCCTTCTCCGGCCGGGTGGACGAATCCAGGCCGTCCCATTTCGGTCCTCCGACGGCGCCCAGCAGAACCGCATCCGCCTTTTTGGCGGCGGCCAGCGTCTCCTCCGGCAGGGGGCGGCCGTGGAGATCGATTGCGCCGCCCCCGACTACGGATTCGTGAAAGCTAAACGCGAGCCCGTGAAGACGGCCGATGGCCTCCAGGACCTTCACCGCCTCCGGGACGATCTCTTTACCGATCCCGTCGCCCGGCAACACCGCAATCGTAAAACTTCGCCTCATCGTTTCCTCGGTTGATTTGAGGACCCGTTCAGTATAGTGGAATACGGCATTTCAAATCAAGCCGACTTTGCCGCCGGTCTGGCCCTTTTTCGTTTTCCAGTAGGCGAGCTTGTTCAAGGCGTTGAGGTAGGCCTTGGCCGAGGCCACGATGATGTCGGTGTCCGCGCCGTAGCCCATCACGTTCTTGCCTTCCTCTTCGAGACGCACCGTAACCTCGCCCAGCGCGTCCGTGCCGCCGGTGATGGCCGCTACGACGTAAGACAGAAGACGGCTCTTCGTCTGGGTGATGGCCGCGATCGTCTTATAGGCGGCATCCACCGGGCCGTCCCCCTTGGAGACGTTCTGGATCGACTGGCCGTTCACCGCCAGCTCGACCGTGGCGGTGGGTGTCACCTCGCTCCCGCTTTCGACATGGATCCTCCGAAGGACATACGCCTCCGGGATCTTGGAGAGCTCCTCGCTCACGATCGTCTCGATGTCTTCATCGAAGATCTCCTTTTTCTGATCGGCGAGGCGCTTCATCCGCTCGAAGGCCGCGTTCAGTTCCTCTTCGGTCAACTGGTAGCCCAACTCCTCCAGGCGTTTCTTGAGCGCATGGCGGCCGGAATGCTTTCCCAGCACGAGGTGGCTCTGGCCGAGACCGACCGAGGCGGGCGTCATGATCTCGTAGGTCATCTTTTCCTTGAGCAGTCCGTCCTGATGGATGCCCGATTCGTGCGCGAAGGCGTTGGCCCCCACGACGGCCTTGTTCGGCTGGACCATCATGCCGGTGATCTTGCTCACGAGCCGGCTGGTCTTGGTGATCTCCTCGGTATGGACCCGTGTGTCGGCCCCGAAGAGATGGCGGCGCGTCCGCAGGGTCATCACGACCTCTTCCAGGGAAGCGTTTCCGGCCCGCTCCCCGATTCCGTTGATCGTGCATTCGACCTGACCGGCCCCTTCCGCGATCGCCGCGAGCGAATTGGCCGTGGACAGGCCCAGGTCGTTGTGGCAATGGACCGAGATGACGGCCTCGTTGATGTTGGGCACGCGCTCCCGAATCCTCCGGATCAGCGATCCGAACTCATGCGGGACGGCGTAGCCGACCGTGTCGGCGATGTTGACCGTCCGCGCGCCGGCCGCAATGACGGCTTCCAAGACCTCGCACAAATAGGTTTCATCCGATCGGGTCGCGTCCATCGGCGAGAATTCCACGTCTTCGACATAACCGCGCGCCCGCTCGACCAGCTCGACCGCCCGCTTGAGCGCCTGTTCGCGGGTGAGCCGGAATTGATGCTTGAGATGGATATCGGACGTCGAGATGAAGGTGTGGATCCTCACCTTGGGTGCCCCCTTGAGTGCATCCCACGCGCTGTCGACGTCTTCCGCCTTGGCGCGGGCCAGGCTGGCGATCACGGGCCCTTCCACTTCGTGGGCGATTCGTTTGACCGCTTCGAAATCGCCGGGGGAGCTGAAGGCGAAGCCGGCCTCGATGATGTCCACGTGGAGCCGGGCGAGTTGCTTTGCGATCATCACCTTTTCTTCCACGTTCATGCTCGCCCCGGGCGACTGCTCGCCGTCGCGCAGGGTCGTGTCGAAAATTTGGATCATCCGTGTCATCGTATTCTCCTGGTTCATTGGGCCTGACTCATACACGTGTTTCTTCGTCCGTTACCTCCGGCGGGTCCTGTCCTTCGGCAGCCCCATCCGTCCTCACTCAGCGTCCTTCTAAGGGTTGCAGGGGAACCACACGAAAAACACCTTGGCCTTTCCGTTGCGGTCGGATGGCGCGCCCCGCCCGCGGCCACCCGCCTCATGTTACGTCCTGTGGGTCCCGTCCTTCGGATTAATCACAGGCCGTTCGGCCCAGCGCCGGACGGCCATAAGATCAAATAAAAAAGCCCTCGTCTCTGCCGCACCGGATTCGTGCGACGCAGGGACGAAGGCCTGTTTGCCCCGTGGTACCACCCTGATTTAGGAAGGCAGCGATAAGTCCAACAGGACGAATGCGACCTGTGCTGCGTTCCCCTTGATTCGGCCCTTCACGCGGGCAAGGCGGCGCCGATTACTTTTCGTTCACCGACGCGGCTCCGAGGCGAGTTCGGTCCGTTATTTCGACCTACTACTCCTCTTCACAGCCGTTCAACATGAAATATTATGGCAGGAAGTTCTTCGATCTGTCAAGTCCCGTGTCCTGTCGGCGGGACCGAGGAGGGGGTGCGTGGAGGGGCCGGGTGCTTGAGCATTTTCCGGATCATCGCCGTGAGCGGCCGTTCGATCACCCCGGAGAGCGCAAACCCCGCGAACAGGACGAACAACATAATTTGCGGTTCGGCCGCGAGAATGATCAGGAGCAAGACGGCGGAGACCAGGACGTGAAAGGGTTTCCGGCCCCGCAGGTGAAAATCCTTGAAGCTCCGATACCGAACCGTGCTGACCATCAGAAAGGCCAGCGAGTAAATCAGTCCCAGGATCAGCAGGGGCTTTATCTCGGTCCCCATCCGAAGGATATGGTGGTCCAGCACGACCAGCGAGGCGATCACGCCCGCCGCGGCCGGGATCGGAAGACCGACGAAATGCTTGCTTTCGGTCGTTCCGACCTGGACGTTGAACCGCGCCAGCCTCAGCGCTCCGCAGGCCACGAAAAGAAAGGCCGCGACCCAGCCCACCCGTCCGTAGGTGCTCAAGGCCCAGGAATAGATCAACAGACCGGGGGCGAGTCCAAAGGAGACGAGGTCGGCCAGCGAATCGTATTCCACGCCGAACCGGCTGGTCGTCTTCGTCAGACGGGCCGATTTGCCGTCCAGGATGTCGAACGCCATCGCCACCAGGATGGCCATGGCGGCCAGCAGATAGTCGGCGTTGAAGACCGCGATGAGGGAGTAAAAACCGCTGAAGAGGTTTCCGGTCGTCAACAGGTTCGGAACCAAGTAGATGCCGCGTCGAAAATCTTTCATTTTAAGACTCCTATGATGCTTGAACCGCCTTTGACTTTCTGTCCGAGGCGGACTTTGATCTCCGTCCCAAGGGGGAGAAACAGGTCCGTTCGGGAACCGAACCGGATCATTCCGAAGCGGCTTCCCCGGGCGACCTCGTCGCCCTCTTTCACCCAGCAAACGATCCGTCGCGCGACCAGTCCCGCGACCTGAACAAACGCCAGCTTCACCCCCGAAGCGGTTTCCAATAGAACGGCGTTCTGCTCGTTCTGAGTCGAGGCCAGGTCCTTGTTCGCGGCCAGGAATGTTCCGGGCTGGTACTGAATCGCCCGAATCCGACCCGCGAAGGGAATCCGGTTTACGTGGACGTCGAACAGGTTTAAAAAGATGCTGACCTTGATCGCCCGATCCTTCAGAAACCGTTCCTCTTTGGCCTCGGACAACCCAATAATCTTACCATCCGCGGGAGAAACGATCAAGTTTTCGCCGGTGGGAATGCTTCTTTTGGGGTCTCTGAAGAACCAGAAAACCTGAAGGGCCAGGGCAACCATCGGGACGGTCAGCCAGACCACCTTCAGCAAGGCCACGGCCACGGTCAGGACCGTCACGCCGATTAGAAACGGCCGCCGTTCGCGAGCTACCGGTGACGGATCTTGGGCCACGATACGGTGTGGGATCCTCCGCCCTAATTTTTATCTTTGTCGACGAGCCGGTCTTTTTTCAGCCAGGGCATCATGGCCCGAAGCTTGCTCCCCACGTCCTCGATCGGGTGGGCGGCGCCTTTTTTCAGCAGGGCGTTGAAGACGGGACGCCCGGCCTTGTTTTCCAAAATCCATTCCTTGGCGAAGCCTCCGCTCTGAATTTCGTTCAGGATGCGCTTCATCTCCTGACGTGTTTCATCCGTGATGATGCGGGGACCCCGGGTGACGTCGCCGAACTTGGCCGTGTTGCTGATCGAGTAGCGCATGGTCGAAATCCCGCCCTCGTAAATGAGATCCACGATCAGTTTGACCTCGTGGAGGCATTCGAAGTAGGCCATTTCGGGAGAATACCCGGCCTCGATCAGCGTTTCGTACCCGGCCATGATGAGCGAGGTTAATCCGCCGCAGAGCACCACCTGCTCCCCGAAAAGATCGGTTTCACACTCCTCGCGAAAACTGGTCTCGATCACCCCGGCCCGCGTGCCGCCGATGGCCTTGGCGTAGGCCAGGCCCACTTTTTGAGTATCCTTGGAAGGATCCTGATGGATGGCTAGGAGCATTGGCACGCCGCTGCCCTTGCTGAACTCGGATCGCACGAGATGACCCGGGCCTTTGGGCGCGACCATGAATACATTCAGGTCCGGCCGGGGCACCACCTGACCGAAATGGATGTTAAAGCCGTGGGCAAACGCCAGGTAGCCCCCTTTTCGGAGGTTGGGTTCAATCTCGTCCCGGTACAGGTCGGCTTGGAGTTCGTCCGGCGTTAAGATCATGACGATGTCGGATAATTTCGCCGCCTGCCCGGGGGGGACTACTTTGAATCCGGCCCGCTCCGCCTTGTCCCAGGAACGTCCCTCCCGAAGACCCAGAATGACCGCAACGCCGTTGTCCTTCAGGTTATTGGCATGCGCATGGCCCTGGCTTCCGTAGCCGATAATGGAAACCGTCTTGCCTTTCAGTTGTTTCGGGTCGGCGTCCTTGTCATAATAGATCTTCATCGTGTTTTCCTTTGTTTTTTGCCGGAGATTCTTTGCTCAGGTTCCGTACCGTTTTTTTTCTTGAGTTTTGTCCTGGACCGCGGCCTTGATCTCTTCCCGGGCAATGGCGATTCGGCCGGTCCGGACCAGGTCTTTGATGCCCAGAGGCTTGAGCAAATTGATGATGGCCTCGATCTTGTTGGTGTCCCCCGAGATCTCGATCGTATACGTCGTCGGGGTGGAATCGATGACCCGGGCCCGGAAGATATCCGTAATGCGCAGGGCCTCGGCACGGTCTTCCCCTTTGGCGCTTATCTTGATCAAAACCGTTTCCCTGGCCACAAACGCGCCCTCGGTCAGGTCGACCACCTTGATCACATCAATCAGCTTGTTGAGCTGTTTGATGATCTGTTCCACAATCCGGTCATCGCCCCGGGTGACCAAGGTCATCATGGATACGGTGGGATCGATGGTGGGCCCCACGGATAGACTGTCGATGTTAAAGCCCCGCCCGCTGAATAAACCGGCCACGCGGGACAGGACCCCGAACTTGTTTTCGACCATGACGGAGATGATGTGTTCCATCTGTGCCTCGGTTCCGATTAAGGATTTAAGCCGTCAGGATTCCTTCCTTTTCACCGTTTCCGGCCTTCTTCGTCTCGGTCTTCTCTTTTTTCTGAAGTTCCGGCGGATCTTCCAGGATCATTTCGTTATTCGCCCCGCCGGCCGGGATCATCGGGTAACAATTTTCGAAAGGGTCCACCTGAAAATCGATGAGCACCGGCTTGTCGATCTTCAGCGCCTCCTTGATCACCCCGTCCACTTCCTCCGGTTTGGTGGCTCGGAGACCGACGGCGCCATAAGCATCCGCCAGTTTCACATAGTCCGGATGGTTTCCCAGGTAACTGGAGGAGTAGCGACTGTTGTAGAACAGATCCTGCCATTGACGAACCATGCCGTGGAAACCGTTGTTGACGATCGCCACCTTGACCGGGAGATTGTAATCCATGGCCGTGGCCAGCTCCTGTAGATTCATCTGGAAGCTCCCGTCGCCGACAATGCTCAGGACCAAGCGGCCGGGAAAAGCCCTTTGGGCTCCGAGAGCGGCCGGAAAACCGAAACCCATTGTGCCCAAACCACCCGAGGTAAGCCAGGTCCGCGGATGGTCCAGTTTAAAGAACTGCGCCGCCCACATTTGATGCTGGCCGACATCCGTGGACACAATGGGGTTTTGATCCTTGGTGAGCTCATACAAGCGGTCGATCAGGTAGGCCGGTTTGATCTTCGGGGCCCCGTCCTGTTTGTACGTCAAGGGGTGTTTTTTCTTCCATTCTTCGATCTGGTTCCACCACGGCTTGAGTTCCTCCTTGCGCCGGCCGTCGACAGAGGCCCGGAGATGCTGGCTGAGTTCCTTGAGGACGTTTTTCGCGTCGCCCACGATCGGAATATCGACGTTCATGATTTTTTGGATCGAGGTCGGATCGATATCAATATGGACGATCTTCGCGTGCGGCGCAAATTCAGACACCTTGCCCGTCACCCGGTCGTCAAATCGGGAGCCGACGGCAATGATGAGGTCCGAATGATGGATCGCCATGTTCGAGGTGTAGCTGCCGTGCATTCCGAGCATTCCCAAAGACAGGGGATGGGTTCCGGGGAAACTTCCGAGCGCCATCAGCGTCATGTCGACCGGGATCTGAGTCAGCTCGGCAAACTCCCGCAGTTCTTCAAAAGCGTTCGAGAAGACCGTCCCCCCGCCGACGTAAATGATGGGTCGCTTCGCTTTTAAGATCGCATCGGCCGCCTGTTTAATTTGCCATTTGTGCCCCTCGTAAGTGGGATTGTATCCTCGGATGTACACTTTTTCCGGGTAGTTGAATTCGGTTTGATTCATCGAGACGTCCTTGGGAATATCCACCAGAACCGGGCCGGGACGTCCCGTGGTTGCGATGTAGAAGGCCTCTTTAATGGTCTGGGCGAGATCGTTCACATCCTTGACCAAGTAGTTGTACTTGGTGCAGGGCCGGCTGATCCCGACGTTGTCGGCCTCTTGAAAGGCATCGTTGCCGATGAGGCTGGTCGAGACCTGTCCCGTAAAGACCACCAATGGAACGGAGTCCATATAGGCATCCGCGAGTCCGGTGACGGTGTTCGTCATGCCCGGCCCGGAGGTCACCAACACCACGCCGGCTTTTCCGGTGGCCTTTGCATAGCCTTCGGCCATGTGCATCGCGCCCTGTTCATGTCGAGTCAGAATGACCGCGGGGTCCTTGTAATCGTACAGGACATCAAAAATCTTTAAAACCACGCCGCCGGGCAGGCCAAAAATAACCTTCACCCCTTCTTTTTTCAATGACTCAACAAAAATCTGAGCGCCGTTCAGTTTCATACAAGTCTCTCCTCGGTGACCGTCTCTTACACGCCGGATCGTGTCGGATGGCCATTATCTATTCCATCGTAAACTATGGGAAAATGAGATTTTCAATTTACCACAAGGGTTTGGGGCTAGTCAACAGCAATGTTTTTAAGCCGGATTTTAAAGGAATTAAGGGGCGGGGGGCGTTTCAAAATGGTCACCCTTGTAGATGACCTCCGTGCTCTTAACGATTTGTGCGGTTGCGGTGGAATCCTGGACCGCGATGACCTGGAGCTCGCCGATAACGCGTCGAGGAAGTCGAACCCCCCCTCCGGGAGAGATAAAAGAGGTCTTTTCCCCCTCGCGGTCGATTCTGAAACGGTCCCCCGAGTGAACCCCTTGTTGCCGGCCTCTATCCAGATAAACTACGTCAAACTGGGCCTGCGAAGCCCGATTTTCTTTGGCCTCGACAATGAAGCCGTCGAGTTGGCCACCCGGGCTCGTATAAGTGTTATGTTCGGCCGTTTCCCCCTCGGTCGATGCCGGCATCACGAAATCGCCCGGTTGGATATAGTCGTACGAAGTGAGCACCTTGGAGGTCACGGTTTTCTCCTTCGGGTCTGCGCCGGTAATTTTGGTTTGGCCCAGGATCCGAATCAGTTCACCCATGTACGTCCCCGTCTTGGGATGGTAGACCTTTCGAACCGCACGGTAAATAGTATATTGATCGCCGATTCGAGGCGCAGAGCCTTCCTTTGGGAGTAAATAAGCCGTGTCGCCTTCCCCGATTAATTCGCGATTATTCATGGCGCCGACCACAGTGCCCGCAGACCCTTGACCGGACAAGATGTACCCGCTCGCCGCAAGGAATTTCATTTCGATTGGCTCGGCCGCGGGGACGGGTTGTTCATGAGGGGCGATCTCGACTGGCATTTCGGCCTGTTTGGCAGGTGCCGCCGCTTCCACCCCTTCCTTTTCTTCCTTCGGGGGAGGTGCAGTCGCGGGCTGCGGAGTAACAACCGGGGCCTCGACCTTGGCTTCTTCTCCGCCGGGCAGCACGATCACGTTTCCAGGATAGATCAGGTCGGGGTTGATAATGTACTGGTTATGATTCCAAACCTTCGGCCACAGGAAGGAGTCTTGTAAAAAAGTGTTGGTAATGTCCCAAAGGGTGTCCCCTGGCTTCACGGTATATTTTCCCGGACCGGCGGTGGTTTCAGGAACGGTCACGGTTCCGGGTTCGGAAGTAGGCGCTTTTTCTTGGGGCGCGGAGGTTTCTTGAGTGGTGGCCGGTGTTTCTTGAGTGGTGGCCGGTGTTTCTTGAGTGGTGGCCGGTATTTCCTGAGTAGTGGCCGGTGTTTCCTGAGTGGTGGCCGGTGTTTCCTGAGTGGTGGCCGGTGTCTCTTGGGTGGAGCCTTGATCATTGGAAGTAGCGGTGGAAGGGGTTTCTTGGCCCCATCCGGTCGAATCAACCGATGGTGCCGTCACCAGGATCACCCCGACAAAAGTAAAGAAGCTAAGCCACCGTCGACCAGAGTACATCATGCAGTAAGCTGCCCCTAATTCGGATAGGATACCGGCCTGATCTTTTGACAAACAGCCGTAAAATTTAGATTACCAGATTGTCCGCAAATGTCAAGGGGAAACGGCTGGGATGCCTTGACTCACCCTATTGAATCCACTATAGTGGCACACAATCTATGGTTGCGCACTGCCTTCAAGCCGTCCGGAATCTACTCCACGCCCTCGTCGTAATATCTCTCGCAGGGGTCCTGCTTATTGGATGTAGCGGGAAAAGTAAAATGGTCACGGCCATCGTCATCAATCCCGAGCAGCCGTCCATCTTATTCATCGCCACGAACGATTCGGTGTATAAAACCCGCGATGACGGCGCGACCTGGGTGCCGGTCACGGAGGGTTTGAGCAACGCCCGGATCCTTTCACTGGCCATCCATCCGATACATACCTCGACCATTTATGCGGGGACCCTCGGAGACGCCGTCTATCGAAGTGTGGATGGAGGAAATCGGTGGTCCATCATTAACGCCGGGCTCAAAGAGCATGTCACCGTGGTCAACTCTTTTGTTTTTTATCCTCGGGATCCCGAGACCATCCTGGCCGGCACAACGGTCGGTTTTTTTAAAACCATCAACGGGGGCATGATGTGGGACGAGATGTCCAACAAGGGAATGGACAGCGTTTACATTGTTTCGGCCGCCCTGGATCCTACCGACACGAATATTTTATATGCCGGTACGAGCGGCGGCGTTTACAAGAGCGTCAACGGTGGAATGACCTGGCGCGAATCGAACATCGGCCTCATGCGCATAGAACCCGGATCCGCGCTATCCTTGGGGGTCAATTCTCTGGCCATGGATCCTGTGAATTCGAAGACGCTCTACGCCGGAACGACTCGAGGGGCCTTCAAGACGATCGATGGCGCCGCAAACTGGATAAAGATTCAGGAAGGCATCGGTGAGCGATTTATTGCGGCGATCCTCATCCATCCCACCGTGAATACGACCTTGTATGCCGGGACCGAAGCCGGGGTTTACAAATCAACCGATGGAGGCGAGCATTGGGCAACCTTCAATAACGGGCTTTCCAATCTAAACATCCGTTCCCTGGCCTTGCATCCGAAGGATCCCAACATCCTGTATGCCGGGACCCAGGGCGGACTTTTTAAAACGATGGACGGTGGCGGACACTGGACCGAGTTGACGATTACACCGAAAAAGTGATCTAAGGGGTTTTGTGCCTTTCCCAATTTACGATTCGTAAATAGTTGCCAGGGGAAACTCCTTTGGCGGGAAATTTCTGGTGCCGAAGGGGGGATTTGAACCCCCACGGGGTCACCCCCACTACGCCCTGAACGTAGCGTGTCTACCGTTCCACCACTTCGGCATACAGAAAGGAGGCCGTCATGTATTCGGGTCCGCCCGGTTTGAGATCCCGTATCGTAACAGAGAACCCCGGGGGTGTCAATCATGGGTATCCTGTTGAATGAAAGGCCAAAAGGTGGATTTATTTGTGATATATTTAACACATAATGAGGCGTTTGATCATCAAAACCCCCCTGCTAAAAATATACTTGTTATCGATTCTTATCCTTTTCGCGGCAACCGGGACGTTTAAAACTTCAAAAGCATCCACCGATTCGGGTGTAACGACCTCCTCTTCAATTCAAAACCCGACCCAAAAGCCCCAGGGCAATTCCATCGATGCTCCAGCCGATCTCGGCTCCTTAACCCCCTCGGCGGGAGGGACATCGACGCCGGGGTCTCCGACCACGGAACTGAACGATCTGGACTCGGAGCCCTTTGTAGGGTCCTGGGAAGATTATGGTCTGTCGCTGCTGTTGATCGCGCTGGCCGTTCTTCTAACCAAGAAGCGGTTTCGCCTGTTTCAGGCCAAATGGGCCCTCGCCGCCCTTTGTATCTTTCTGGGAATACGCTACCTCTACTGGCGGGCCTTCTACACTTTAAACACGGAGGATTCCTGGGCGACGAGCATCAGTCTGATCGTCTACATGGCCGAGGTTTACGGTATCCTCGCTGTCCTCTTGTTTTTTATTCAGGCGGTCAAGCCGACCGACCGATCCGCGAGCCCGCCGACTGAATCCCAACGGCCGACGGTGGACATCTTTGTCACGATTTACAATGAGTCGTTGGATATCCTGTATCAGACGCTTATCGGATGCCTGGCCATCGACTACCCGGCCGGTTTTAAAAAAGTCTATGTCCTGGATGATGGACATCGGGACGAGGTCAAACGTCTTGCGGAGCGTTTGGGTTGCCAGTACCTCCGTCGCGCGACCCACGACCATGCGAAGGCCGGGAACCTCAATCATGCCCTGACCCAGTCCTCCGGAGAGTTGGTGATGGTTCTGGATTGTGATCACGTCCCGGTCCGAACTTTTCTTAATGAGACGGTCGGTTTCTTCACGGATCCGAAGGTTGCCTTCGTGCAGACCCCTCATTACTTCTATAACCCGGACACGTTTCAACGGAATCTCCGACTGGAACGGGAAATTGTCAATGAACAGGACCTTTTTTTCTATGTCATACAACCCGGGCGTGACGGTTATAATTCCAGCTTCTTCGCTGGGAGCGGCGGGATATTCCGCCGGTCCGCCCTCCAAACGATCGGCGGGTTTCAGGTGGTGACCCTCACCGAAGACCTCCATACGAGCATGGTCCTGCACGCGAAGGGATACCGGTCCGTCTATCTGAACAAAATTCTGGCGGCGGGATTGGCTCCCGAGAGCTATCAGAGCTATCTGAAACAGAGACAGCGATGGACACGAGGCGGTATTCAGGTCTTTCTTTTGGACAACCCGCTCTGGAAAGCCGGGCTGTCCGTTATGCAGCGGATTAATTATTTCAGTTCGCTCTTTTATTTCTTTCACGGGTGGCCCCGTCTGGTTTATCTGACGGCCCCGCTTTCATTTCTTCTTTTAAATTATCCTCCTTTAGTAGCGCCTATTCCTGTCCTTCTCAATTATTATTTGCCTTACTATCTAACATCGTTCATGGCATTCAACGTCGTCAGCAAGAAATTTCGCAACCCTTTTTGGTCGGATGTGTATGAAACCGTGATGTGCTTTTTTATCAGCTGGACGTCGCTGGAAACGGTTTTTACGCCGACCAAGAGCAAGTTCCATGTGACGCCGAAGGGGATGCGGTTTGATAAGGCTCAGTTGGCTTGGTCCTATGTGATGCCCCACATCCTGCTTTTCGCCGTTTTGTTGGTCGGGCTCGCTGTGGGGGGATATCGCTTATGGAATCGCGATTACAATTTTGATGCCACCCTGTTAAGTGTCGTCTGGACCGTGTATAATCTGGTCATCCTGATGGCTGCGGTCATCGTGGCCCGCGAGCGTCCCCAGAAACGGTCGTCGCCTCGCTTGTCCCGAAAAATCGAGTGCGAACTGAAGTTCGGGGGTCGAACCCTTCTCGGAAAAACAACCGACCTGAGCGAGAGTGGTCTGTCGATGGTCCTCGATCGACCCGTGCTTCTCCCGCCGGTGATTGAGGTTCGCCTGGTCAGCGATTTCGGGGAGATCACCGAGATTAAGGGCGAGGTGATTCGGAACGATTCGCCGCCCTCGGGCGGTACCGGAATCGGAATCCGTTTTTTAAACGTCGGCGATGCACAGCGCCAGGGTCTTATCCGGCAGATGTACAGTTCACCGACGAGCTGGGCCGAGGCCCATCCGGGCACCTCCGCCACGTGGGCCTCGCTGGCCTACCTGGCAACCTCCGCCGGCCGGGCCTTGATCAGGGAAAGGATTCTCCGGCGGTTATCCTCCCGGATCAGGAGGCATCTGTCCTGCGAGGTGGTGGTTGGAGAACGTGTTTTCCATGGGACCACGGAAGACATCAGCAACACCGGTCTCCGGGTGTTCCTGAAGACCGACGAGGACCTTATGAAAGAGGTGACGGTCCGGTTATATCACGAGGACCGGGTGGTCTTCCGCATCCGGGGAGAAATTGTCCGGCGCATCAAATCGAAAGGGCCTGGGGCGATTTACGGAATCCGGTTTCTGGAACGTCAGGATCTCGAGCTGTCCTCCCTCGTCTGAAATCAAGGAGGTTTTCGTCGTCGTATGGGAGCGTGGAGTTTTTATTTCCTGGCCAAACTGTACTTGTATTTTCGGGGGTATCTTCGCCTCGATTTCCTATTGAACCTTCTTTTCATCGTCTTTCTGGTCATTCCCGTTCCGTCGCAACTGAAGTCTTTCCGGTTCCTCCACCTCGTCAAACATGTCTTCGGCGGAGTTTTGGGGGCCATGCTTCTATGGCATGAATCCTGGCTTCCGCCGATCGGGTTCGCGCTGAGTTTTGTCGAGCAGGGCGGGATGCCGTCGAAGGAATACGTCTTTCGATTCCTTTTGGAGTTCGTCAATCTCCGGGAGATCGCCGCGCTGGTCATCGTTCTGACCCTGGGATTTTTAATCCGCAATCGGGTTCGATTGACGCCGGTCGTTCTGCTTTTGTTCCTGATCGTTCCCCTCCGGAATTTTGGACAGCACCCGGCCGGGGTGGAAGGCGAGGTCCAGGCCTTTTATCGAGCGGAATCATCCCGGGTCGTCCATTTTCAGAAACCGATGACAACCCCCCCGGATTTCGACATCATTATTGTACACGTCTGTTCATTGGCCTGGGATGATTTGAAAGGCGTCGGCATGGAAACCGACCCCTTTTTCAAAACCTTTGATTATCTTCTCACCGACTTTAATTCCGTCACGGCGTACAGTAACCCCGCCGCCATCCGGCTTTTAAGGGCCAACTGCGGTCAGACCGCCCACGACGCACTCTACCGTGAGGCGCCGCGGGACTGCTACCTGGTTGAATCGCTTCGGGACCTGGGATTTAAAACCTATTTTACCTTGAATCATGACGGTGTCTATGGTCATTTTGCAGACCAGGTGAAGGCCTTGGGACATCTGGATGAGCCGTTGATTCCGACCGGGCTCCCGATCCAGGCCTACGATTTCGATGGATCGGCTATTTATAACGACTATGACGTCCTTGCAAAATGGTGGGCCCTTCGGCTGAAATCCCCCTCCCCGATCGCGGCGGTTTACTACAACACGATCAGTCTCCATGATGGCACGCATTGGGTGGGAGAGAAGGAATGGTGGAAGCGGGGCCGCACGACTCACTATCGAGAAACGGTGCAAAAACTCTTCGGGGATGTCGGGCGATTTTTCGATCTTGTGGCGTCTTCCGGCCGGAAGGCCGTGATCGTTTTCGTCCCAGAACACGGCATGGCGCTGCGGGGCAATGCGCTCCAGGTGGCCGGCCTGCGAGATATGCCGTTCAAACAAATCACCCAGGTGCCGGTCGGAATCAAATTCATCGGGGGAAATTCCGGTCGCGGAGACGGAGCTCAAAATGTCATTTCCAAACCGACAAGCTACCTGGCGCTTTCCTATCTGCTGGCCTCCTTCGTGGAACGAAGCCCGTTCGAGACCGGGGGGGCGGATTTAGATGTCCGCATCGCGAATCTTCCCGAAACCGATTTTTTGGCCGAAAACCAGGGAATCCGGATATTCAAAAAAGGCGCGGACTACTTTCTTTACGACAAAGAAAAGAAATGGATTGCACTTCCATCAAGCGTTGTCCCACAGACAGGAGGAACGTAACCCATGACCCGGTGGTTATTCCTCGGAGGCATCTTCTTTTCCGTCAACCTGTTTTTCAGCCCGGCCGCGCTTGCGTTGGAATATCTGGGCCTGCCCGGTTCGACCTGGGGTTCGGTGAGCCACGACGTGGACAGCCTGGTGGGCACCGGCGCGATGGGCTACGTAAACCAGGGGATCGACTGGGTCAAGCTGCCGGGGGCGATCACCTTCAACACCTTTGCCGAGTTTCGGTACCGGTTTCGGAGCGAGAACAAGGATTTTTATAACGCCTACAGCGCCGCGACGGGGATTGAATTCAAACGATCGCCTTTCCGACTGGGGATAGACTATGTCTGGGAGCGCTTTCCGGTTGAGGGCGACCAGTCGAATAATCTGCAGTACTATCTCGGGTGGTACTATGATTGGAACCTCAACCGTGGGTCGCGGAAGGTGTTGGGTTTTCCGGGATCGACGTGGGGCTGGTTAAGTCACGATGTGAACAGTCTGGTGGGCACCGGCGCGATGGGCTACGTCAACCAGGGGATCGACTGGGTCAAGCTGCCGGGGGCGATCACCTTCAACACCTTTGCCGAGTTTCGGTACCGGTTTCGGAGCGAGAACAAGGATTTTTATAACGCCTACAGCGGCGCGACGGGCCTGGAGTTCCAACGGTCCCCCTTTCATCTGGGCATGGACTACGTCTGGGAGCGTTTTCCGGCCGCGGGCGAGCAGTCGAATAAAGTCCAATACTACCTCACCTGGTATTACGACTGGGATTTGAAAGGCAAATAGGTCCCAAAGAAAGGGATCCGCCCAGTTGACAGCCGGGGCCGTTTTGACTATACTGACCTCCCCTATCGGTTAAAGAGGATACGGATATTATAAGGAGTGGACGATGAAAGTAATATTGCGGGAGGATGTCGAAACGTTGGGCCGCATGGGCGATCTGGTCAATGTCTCGGACGGCTACGCCCGGAATTTTTTGATTCCCAAAAAGAAGGCGGTCGAGGCCACGACAAAGAACGTCAAGGTTTTGGAACACGAAAAGCGGTTGATCGCGGACAAGGCCAAAAAGATGAAAAAGGAATTCGAGGTCCTGGCCGAGAAAATCAACAACATGCCTGTCACGATCCCGGTCCAGGTGGGCGAAGAAGGGAAATTGTTCGGGTCCGTGACGAATAAAGACATTGCGGAGGCCTTGTCGAAAGAAGGCATCGAGATCGACAAGCGAAAAATCCAGCTCGAGAACCCGTTGAAGGAAGTCGGCAGTTTTAGCGTCCCGATTCAAGTTTATCATGATGTCAAGGCACACCTGAAACTCACCCTGATCAAGGCCTGACCTCCAAGAACCCTTCGATTTCCTCCCCGACGGCCAATTGCTATTTCTCGACGGTTTGGGCTATAATCTCCCCACTTTTTCACGGAGAAAGGATGACATGGCCCACCTGCGAACTCGGCCGGACGGACGGCGATGGGACGAATTGCGCCCCCTCAAGATCACGCGGTCCTATCTGAAAAATGTTGAAGGTTCGGTATTGATCGAGATGGGCGATACCAAGGTGATCTGCTCGGTCACCGTCGAGGAATCCGTGCCCCCGTTCCTCCGGGGCAAA
Organism: Nitrospiria bacterium; assembly: GCA_035498035.1. NCBI lineage: Bacteria > Pseudomonadati > Nitrospirota > Nitrospiria > Nitrospiria bacterium. The sequence goes on along the minus strand of DATKAN010000015.1, from coordinate 61,397 downwards.
AACAAGGGCTGGATTTCGGCCGAGTACGGTATGCTGCCCCGTTCTTCGCGGGAGCGCATTCCGCGCGAGTCGGTGCGGGGTCGCGTCGGCGGTCGGACGCACGAGATTCAGCGATTGATCGGCCGATCTCTCCGTGCCGTGACGGATCTTGAGCGCCTGGGCGAGCGCACTCTCTGGATCGATTGCGACGTGATTCAGGCCGACGGCGGGACCCGGACCGCCTCGATCACCGGCGCCTTCATCGCGCTGGCCGATGCCCTTCTCCACGCTCGAAAACAGGGACGCATCGATCGCATTCCGATCAAGGATTATCTGGCGGCCGTCAGCGTGGGCCGGGTGCACGGTCAGGCCGCGCTGGACCTGTGTTATGCGGAAGACTCCAACGCCGAAGTCGACATGAACGTGGTCATGACCGGAAGCGAAAAATTCGTCGAGGTTCAAGGAACGGCCGAACAGCAGCCTTTCACCCGATCCGAAATGGATGCGTTGATGGATCTGGCCAAGAAAGGAGTCCGGCAACTCGTCACCCGGCAAAAGAAGTTGCTGAAAGGACTCCCGTTGTGGGAACCGTGACCGAGATCGTCGTCGCAACGAACAACCGGCACAAGTTTGAAGAGATCTCGGCCATTTTAAAGGGGGTGCCGGTTCGCCTGATCACGCTTTCCGATTATCCCGACGCCCCGGAGCTGAAGGAAGAGGGCGAGACCTATGCCGATAACGCCGTCCACAAAGCGCGGACGATCGCCCGATTTACGGGGAAATGGGCCCTCGGAGATGATACGGGGTTGGAGGTGGACGCTTTGAACGGCCAGCCGGGTCTCTTTTCCGCACGATTTGCCGGGGAGGGCGTCACGTTTGCGGATAACCGTCGCAAACTTCTCCGGCTGATGGAATCGGTGCCCACCGAAAAGCGAACGGCCACATTTCGGACCGTCCTGGCATTGGTCAGTCCTTCGGGCGTGACCCATGTGGCGGAAGGCGTTCTTCGAGGCCGCATCGCCGACCGGGAGCGAGGAACCGCCGGTTTCGGGTACGATGCCGTGTTTGATCTCCCGGAGTTGGGTAAGACCTATGCGGAGCTGTCGAGCGAAGAGAAAAACCGCATCAGCCACCGGGCCCGTGCGGTGCAAAAAATCCGGGAGCATTTGGAAAAGATAGTCGGGGTGTAGCGCAGCCTGGTAGCGCACCTGCCTTGGGCGCAGGGGGTCCCCGGTTCAAATCCGGGCACCCCGATAAAATTTTCCCCATTCACCATTTACGATTTACGCCCTGCGGCGAAAACTTTTTGTAAATAGGAATTTGAAAATCGTAATGGATTTGTTTTTGCGCCCGTAGCTCAGGTGGATAGAGCATCTGCCTTCTAAGCAGAGGGTCGCAGGTTCGAATCCTGCCGGGCGCGCGGCTTTATCCGTTGAGAATGAATTCGCCGTGCTCTATTGTTAAAGTCCGCAGGTGGATCCGACAGGGCATGGGTTTTAAGGCGGGGTTGAACTTGGCCGTTAAAATTTGGGGAATAAAGGAAGGCAGCCGGAGACCTCCCGCGTGAAATTCCAAGAATTTATAACCGATATTCTCTTCGTTCACGATGATCGGTTCGAGGACTACATCCAGGCGCGGGATCCAGCCCTCGGAGTTGGCATGAATCCGCAACGTCCCTTCCATAAATTCCACCGTTGGATGAATCGCCCCTTTCAAGGAGGACAGGTACGCATTCAAATCGGTTTCTGTGACCCTGAAATGGGGGGTCGCATCCAGCAGGCTGATGATTTCAAACTGTCCATCCCGTAATAGTTTAAAGGGGTTTACCGTGAGATCCGTAAGCTCCATACCGAGGTCCCGGACCGCCAGGGAATCCCGACCGGTGGGCTTCGATTGGATGAGGGCCGATTCCAGGTTGAAACTCACCCGTCGGAAACGTCCCGAAAGTGTATCCTGATCCGAAAATGGCTCCACGTGGATCGCCCATCCGCGGGGTTCCTTCGCGTATTGTCCGAGATAACCCATCAGGGCCGCCTCAAACCGCTGGATAAACGCCTCCGGCGTGATTCCGGAAACTGGCGTGACATCCCGAACGTAGATTTGAGCGGTGCTTCCGTCCGGAAGGGGCTGTTCCCATTTTTTCTTGAAAACCGCTTCGAATCCCTCCGGGTCCCGTTGGATCGTTTCCATGACCCCGATCGGGTCATGGGCGAACCCTTGGTCGCCGGTTTTTGTGACGACGAAATCGGTAAACATAGGAAACCTCACCCACGTCGTGACCTCTAGGGGATACCGTGTCAATTCGGAGTAATACTCAAAACCGTGTCTCTCGAACTCCGCCGTATCCGGTATGACACGAACCCGGGGGCGGGGATGATAGAATTTTTGTGTTTGGATGAACTCAAACGCCTCTTTCAACGGCCAGGCCTCCCGGTGGGGCGGGGAGGCCAGAAATGTGTTTATTACCGAATAAAGAGCGAGCCCGACCAACCCCGCTCTCGTAATCCAGGGATTCCAACGAAGATTTTTAAGCCAACCGATCGCAATCAGGCCGACGGCCGGCAAAAACGGCATGCTGTATCGGAAATCTTTGTTTCGAATCAGCGTGAGCACGGCATAACCCCCAACGATCCAAAATAACAGGATCGGGGTCCTTTTGAAATCGTCTCGAAAATAAAAAAAGATTCCAACCAAAAACAATGACAGCCAAAGATAGTTGAGGTCTTCTGGAAGCACCTGAGCATAATAAAAAAAGGATTGGGCTGTAAATACGGGCGGACTCCCTTTCTTAACCGCCACGTCATATCCGAATTTCGACGACATGACGAGCAAGTTCGAAAAATGCTCCATGAACCACGGAAGGATGATCAGGCCCCACGCCGCCCCGGCGGCCAGTATATTCTTTCCCCGTTTGATCCGGTCTTCTGAACGGAGGGCCTGCAAGACCAGATAGATCAAAGGAAGAAAAATAAAAAAAAGCGAGGTCCATTTGGTGAGGGTCGCAAGCCCGGCGGCCACTCCGAACAGGATTGAGGCTCCGAGACGTTGAAAGTCTTCCGTCCGCAACAGTCCATACATGGCCACCGCGGTCATGGCCATGGTCGGAATATCCAGCATGAACATCCGGGACTGGGTGGTGATGATCGGAAAGGATGTCACCGCCACGGCGGCCAGCAGACCGATTTCAGGTGAGTACAGGAGGGTGGCGAGCCGATACACCGCGACGAGCAGGAGGCCGAGAAAAAGTTGATTTAATATCCATGTGGCCGGGTCCGGTTCGGGAGACAAAAGGAAATAAAACACCGAAGCGGCCAGCGGAGCCAACGGCGGGTAATAATTATCCACGTTGAGGAGGGCCTCCAGGCCGCTGTTCGAATGATCCCGTCCCTGGAGAACATGGTAATAGCGGAGGCTGGATTTGAGATGATTCAGCGGATCATGGGACGGAGGAACGGTGTCCTGTCCCAGCCAGTGGAAATTGGTAAGGCCTAAGAACAGCCACCAGCCGAATAGAAGGACGGGTATACTGAGAAACTTATGGTATCCCGACATTCGCGAGAGTCTCCAGCGGACCCGAACATCTTGCGGCCGGGTTCTCACTTCTATAACATATTAGCGGCGTCTTCGCAACTTCCCGAAGGGAGTCGAGACAGGGGCCGTACGGCCTATCTGTTGACCGGGCAGGGTTGACAAGTCGTCCGTTTCTTGATAAAAACAAGACTTTGTTCACAAACGAATGCCGTCGGCCTTGAAAAAATATCGAAGATGGTGGTGACGAGACAGACGCAGGCCCGGTGGGTTAAACTCGCCCTTGCTTTTGTTTTGATGTCGGCCTGCCAATCCGGGTGGGGATGCAGCCATTCGACGGTCGAAACGATTCGCATCGCCGTGACCGGACCGATGACGGGCGATCAGAGCAAACAAGGGAACGATCTGAAAAACGGCGTCGAACTCGCCGTGACGGAATGGAATGAAAGAGGCGGGGTGCTGGGGAAAAAGATCGAGCTCTTGGTGGGCGACGACCAGCACGACCCCAAGCAGGCCGTGGCCATCGCGAACAAATTTGGGGATTCCGGCGTGGTGGGTGTGGTGGGCCATTGGAATTCCAGCGCCACCATCCCGGCTTCGGAGGTCTATCATCAGGCGAACATTCCGATGATCACGCCGGCCTCGACCAACCCGCAGGTCACCGATCGGGGGTATTCAAATGTGTTCCGAGTCTGCGGGCGGGATGATCAACAGGGTAAGGTGGCGGCCGAATTCGTCGTCACACAACTCAAGGCCAAACGGGTGGCCGTATTGCATGATAAGACCACCTATGGGCAGGGCCTGGCCGATGAGTTCAAAAAATCGTTGGACACCTTGGGGGGCGGACGCGTCGAAGTCGTTTACTACAGTGGAATTACCCAAGGAGATAAAGACTTCCGCGGTGTTCTGACGACGGTGGCCTCAAAAAAACCGGATGTTTATTTCTTCGGCGGAATCTATCCCGAGGGAGGGCTGCTGGTCAAGCAAGCCGAGGAGGTGGGCCTGAAGGCGCCGATGATCAGCGGTGACGGCGTCATCGATCCCGTCTTTGTCCAGATCGCGGGCGAAGCGGCCGATGGGACCTACCTGACCTTCAGTCCGGACACGACGAAAATGCCGGCCGCGCAGGGGGTGTTGAAACAGTATCGGGCCCGGTACGGCGAACCCGGGCCGTATTCCTTTTATGCTTATGACGCGGCCCAGGTCTTGTTGCGGGCCATCCAGTCGGCGGGAACCACGGACGGATCGAAAGTCAGCCAGGAGATTCATAAAAGCCGGTATGACGGAATCACGGGCCGACTTGAGTTCGATTCGAAAGGGGATTTGCTCACGACTCAATACGTGGTATGGGTCACAAAGAACGGAACATTCAAGGAGTTCTGGAATCCGGCCGGACAATAACGTGAGTCCGGCCAAGCGGGACGTTGGGACGATTTATGGACCGAAAGGTTGAGGCCGCCCTCGGGAAGGGGGTCATGCTGGTCGCGATGCCCACGCTGTTGGACCCGAACTTCCGGCAGACGGTGGTCTTGCTTTGCGAATACGGACCTCAGGGGGCGATGGGTCTTGTCCTCAATCGTCCGACGACGGTTCCGCTTTCCACCATTTATCCGGAGGCCGCGGAGAGGTATGGACGGGAAGAACCGGTGTTTGTCGGAGGTCCGGTTCAGACCGACGCGCTGATGATCCTGTACCAGGGCCAGTCGATTCCGACGGCGCATCGGGTATCGGGGGACGTCCATATCACCGGCGACCTGCATCGGCTGCAGACACTCCAAGGCCCCGTGGGATCCGATCGGGAGATTCGATTTTATCTTGGATACGCCGGCTGGGCTCCCGGCCAGCTTGAGATGGAACTTCGCGCCGGGGCGTGGAGATTGCTGCCTTGGGATCCAAAAATCGTATTTCAGGAGGACCCTCTCCGCATCTGGCCCCATTTGATGCAGACCTTAGGACAGGAATGGGCGGTTTATGCGGAGATGCCCCCCGATCCGCGACTGAATTGATCCGATCGAAAATCGGTCAAATCGTCCGGGCGCGGACCCGGAAATCCACGTTGTCTTTCACCCACTGCCAGAGACGCACTTGTCCGGCGGGATCCGCGTCCGCCTGAACCTGCGCGCTCCAACCCTTCATGACCTCGGCCTCGACCGTCCAGAGCCGCACCCGCTGGCGCGGAATGTATTTACGCCAATCATCCCCGACTTTGGGACTGGCGTAAGCGAGCCGGAGGGTGAGGTTTTTGGAGAGAAACTCGACAGGGGTCAAGTCGATCGTTTTATACAGATCGCGAGTGTCAACCTTGGCCGCTGTGGGTCCAATGTCCGGAATCCCGTCGCTGACGATCATGACGGTGATCGGGGCCAGAATCAGATTCCGTTCCTTCGATATCCGCGCCACCTGCTGTATGAAGGCGTTGAAGTCGGTCAGGGTGTCGGTCGCCGGAAACCATCCCCGGAGGTCGGCCTCGATCTGGGCGATGTCCTTGCCCTGAAAATCATGGATCGGATGAAACGCCTTGGGTTCGTCCATGCTTCTTCCGCCGATGGATCCGACGAACAACTCCCGGGGCATTTCCAAACCGTCCAGGCCGTTCATATGGCCGTAAATGTAATGGGCCAGAAACGAAAGGGAGTCGTCGTAATATCCCGAGGTTCGAAACGAACCGCTGGTGTCGACCCCGATGAAAAGTGTCATATGGGTCTTCCCCTCGGCCGGCTTCAGGTTGCAGGCCGATAGGGTCAAGGAAATCATCACGGCGCCGATCCACCCGATTAACCTCATCCGATTTAGACGCTTCATGGATTCACCTTCTTCGATTGGAGTTGCAGTTGGGCCAGGATTCCCTGCGGCTCCATGATCGCTTTTAAGTTCTTGAACGGGATACTGAAGACGGGGTACGATGCCACGAGAATCATCGCGAAGTTCAAGGCCGCGGCCAGGACTTGAAGAGCCGGCAGCGAAAGATATTCCAACATCTCTTGGCTTTTGTCGTGCAGCCAGCCGATTTCGCGTTTGAAATCTTCCAGCGGTGCGCGCCACCAGACCGGGCTCTCGGCGGTGGGCAGGACCGCCTCGACCCCCTCCGGCACGGTCATGGGTTTTCGGGAGATGAAGGCCAGAAGCGGCGGGGTGCCGAACTGCCCAAACAGAAACCAGGTCATGCCGCGGACGCCGACCCAGGCAAAGGCGGCCAGCGCCAGAGTTGAAACGATGCCCATGCGGAGTTCCTCGCTGGTCTGCTGCGCGATCCAGGGCGTGATCGCGTCTACCAGCTCACGATAGAGAAACATCACTTCAAAAAACATCACGAAGAGCTCGACCACAAGCATCTGGACCAGAAATTTGTACTCTTTGTTCTTGAAGGTGTCGAACAGGACCTGGAGACAGGCGAAGCTTCCCATGATCAGCAGGAAGAGAAACATGAACAGAACGGGTCCGGTAAACTCGGGCGCATCCGTTCCCACGAGATCGGCCAGGACCTCCGAAACGGTCGGGTACAGGGTATAGGTGAAAATCAAGGCCTCCAGCAAGCACCAGGCGATTAACAAAATGAAGGCGATCCACGGAACGCCGGGCTGGAAATAGCTCTTGGTCATCTTCCCGGTCATCGCAAAAGGAAGGAAGAGGATCTGCTTGAAGGCGTCCGTAATCAATCGCAACGCAAGACGGGTCAGCGTGAAGGCCCATCCGATGGCGACGGTGACGACGCGGAACAGTCCTACCCAATACAGCCAGATCGCCCGCGCCGCGTCCCACCAGGCCAAGAGGATCATCGTAATAAATTTGACGCGCCCCGAGCGGAAGGGGAGTGTGTAGATCGATAGCTGGGTGCACCAGACGGCGCTAACAATAAGCAGAGCCGGGAAGATCATCAGAATAAACTTTCCGGCCGCGATCCAACCGGAAGGTGAATCAAAAAAGAAATCCAGGATGGCCTGCTGCATGACCGGTATCCACGAGACCGGCGCCGCCAGGGTTTCGATGATTTCCTTCCATTGCTCGGGAAGTTGATCAAACATGGGGTTCCCTCCTTCGATGCGCTATATATAGGTAAAAATCAAAATAAGGAGCGGCGCTCCTCGATAACCCAACAACCAATCTCAAGATAACAGAAGACCGGGGCTTGTCAAGCGGAAGAGAAGGCTGTAATGACTTGATAAGCATCTTTTTTTTCCGAAGAAAAAAATTGGTCCGTGGAACGAAAATGTACGACGATGGACAGAACTGAACATCGGAGGAACCGATGCATTGACATCCGCACCCCTTCATGTTAGATATACCCCCAATTTTGCCGAGGGATGGACGCGAATGCTCTTCCAGCAAATCGTCAACGGTCTGGCGTTGGGCGCGGTGTATGCCCTGATCGCGCTCGGCTACACCATGGTCTACGGAATCTTGGAGTTGATCAATTTCGCCCACGGCGAGATCTACATGATAGGCGCCTACATGGGCATCATCCTTCTGAGCTTTTTTACCGTTGTTGGTTTGACTCAAAATCATCTCGTGCTCTCCCTGGTCCTTGTCTTCGTCGGCTCGGCGCTCTACTGCGCCGCTTACGGCCTGACACTGGAAAGGCTGGCTTACCGGCCGCTTCGTCATGCCCATCGTCTTTCCCCTCTGATCTCGGCCATCGGCATTTCGATCTTTTTGCAAAACTATGTGATGCTCGCCCAAGGATCGGCCGACAAGGTCTTTCCCCACATCCTGAGCCCGGAACCGGTCACCCTCTTGGGCGTGCCGGTAGGCCCCCTCCAGATTTTCATCATCCTGACCGCCATCGTGTTGATGATCGGGCTGCACCTCTTTGTGAAAAAAACCCGACTGGGGAAAGCGATGCGCGCCACGGCCCAGGATAAACAAATGGCCGGCCTGGTCGGCATTGACATCAACCGGGTGATCGCCGTGACCTTCGTGATCGGATCCATATTGGCCTCCGCCGCCGGCGTGATGGTGGCGATGTATTACGGCCTGGTGAATTTTTTCATCGGGTACGTGGCCGGAATCAAGGCCTTCACGGCGGCCGTATTGGGGGGGATCGGAAATATCCCGGGCGCGATGCTGGGCGGATTTATTTTAGGCCTGGTGGAAAGCCTCGGGGCCAGCTACATCTCAAGCGAGTATAAAGATGTCTTCGCTTTCTTGATCTTGATCGGGGTCCTGATCCTTCGACCCAGGGGGTTGCTGGGAGAAAAGACCTCGGAAAAGGTGTGATGGGGGAGTCAAAGTCCGCAGCGGCACGGAATTTGAAAACTTTATCTTACATCGGAATCCCGGTCTGGATCGGACTTCTGGTGCTCCCTTTTGTAGGGAGCGAACGGGCCCTCACCCTGGCCGGAGTGACATTCTTGGGCGGGCTGTTCTGGCGCACGGCGATCCGGGTTTCAAGATCGGCGCAGCGTCTACCGCAGATCGGGATTCTGCTTGAAGAGATCGGCCGGCTTCTTCGGGTGTTAAGCGGGTGGAGGCCTGGGGATCGGCCACGTCGAGCCCTGACCCTGATCGTCATGGGCGCCGTTTTGCTCCTTCCCTTGGGACTGAATAACTATCTGACCGATGTCCTGACACTGGCCGGGATTTATGTCGTCCTGGCCTTGGGGTTGAACATCGTCGTGGGCATGGCCGGTCTCTTGGACCTGGGGTATATATCGTTCTATGCGATCGGCGCCTACAGTTATGCGTTGTTGTCCACTCGCTGGGGGGTTTCCTTCTGGTGGGCTCTCCCCGTCGGCGGCCTGGCCGCGGCCGCGTTCGGTGTCGTGCTGGGCGTCATCACACTTCGGCTGCGAGGAGATTACCTCGCGATCATGACGTTGGGGTTCGTTCAGATCGTTCATCTCGTCTTGAACAACTGGGACCGCGTGACGAACGGCCCCAACGGCATTCTCAATATCGGTCGTCCGGCTCTCGGGGCGTTTGTCTTCAGCCGGCCGATCCATTTCTATTACCTGATCCTGGCCATTGTGTTGCTCACCATTTTGGCCGTCGACCGACTCAATCGCTCGCGCATCGGTCGGGCATGGATCGCGATCCGGGAGGATGAGATCGCCGCCCAGGCGATGGGCGTGGACACGACACGGTTGAAGATTCTCGCCTTTGCACTGGGGGCCATCTGGGCCGGGGTCGCCGGGGTTTTCTTCGCGGCGAAGTATGCGTTTGTATCGCCGGAGAGTTTCACCTTCTTCGAGTCGGTGATCGTCCTGTCCATGGTCGTGCTAGGTGGAATGGGAAGTGTCCCGGGCGTGATCCTGGGGGCCTTGATCGTGGTCATCCTGCCGGAGGTTCTTCGAGAATTCGCAAGCTACCGGATGCTGGTTTTCGGCGCGGCGCTGGTGCTGATGATGGTCTTCCGTCCGCAGGGAATGATTGGCAATCCCCGCCGGAGGGTCGAACTTCGATCCCGGAATGAAGGCCGGCCGCTCCGCCCGCATGCGGACGGCTGACGGATGTGAGCGCGAGGAAAGAGGGCGAGGCGGTTACGAAGCCCCGCCGGACGGTGAGCGGGTTGAATGTTGGCGCTTGAGGTCGATCGTTCCGGTGCGGCTGTAAGGAAATTCCAGGCGGCCCAGGAAGGAGCGCACCGCGAGCGATCCCTCGATGCGGTAATCCGCCGTATCGGAGCCGATCAGTGATTTGAGGCCTCTTTCCAGGTCTTGAAAGGTGGTCTTCAGCGGGAGCGGAATGGAGGCGACACCTCGGCTCGGTATCGAAATGGGTTCGGTCAATTCCCCTTGCGCGACCGGGCGGGCATTCAGAGAAACCGAGTAGGTGAAGGCCGTCACCGTGAGGCCGAAACCGTTCGGATTTTCCAGAGCGACCAAAAAGGTCAGGGTTGCGCCGGTCAGGCTCAGGCCGGTGACATGAACCTCTTGGAGCGCTACGGTCGGTCGGGTGATCATCCAACTGAAACAGCCGGACAGGAAGAGGCTCGACGTCAACAGGACGATAAAAAATATTCGATACGGTGGAAGGGTCATTGGTGCACCAAGATACCGCAGATAAACCGAAACTTCAAGGGGGGATCTTTGTTGGGGGTCGACCATGCCGCTGCTTGAGACCCGGAACCTGAGCAAGGCGTTTGGGGGACTGGCCGCGCTGGAGCGCGTCGAGATCGCCGTGGAAGAGGGCAAGATCGTCGGCCTGATCGGACCGAACGGGGCCGGAAAGACGACCTTCTTCAATTGCATCACCGGAGTCTATCCGCCGACTGATGGAATGGTCGTGTTTAAAGGCCAATCCATGGTTGGACGGGCTCCGCATGACATCACGCGCCATGGAATGGCCCGGACGTTCCAGAGCATCCGGTTGTTTGCCGAGATGACGGCGCTTGAAAATGTCATGGTGGGCGCCCACACCCGCAGCCGCGCCGGCGTCGTCGGCGCGTTGCTTCGAAGACGGTGGGTTCTCGACGAGGAAAGAGCGCTTGCATCCAGAGCCTTCAGACTGTTAGAATTTGTTGGGCTGGCGGAGCGAGCGGAGGCCTGGGCTCGAAACCTGTCGTACGGTGAACAGCGGCGGCTCGAGATTGCACGGGCCTTGGCCAGCCAACCGGTTCTTCTTCTCCTGGATGAGCCGGCGGCCGGGATGAACCCCCGTGAAACCGGGGATCTGACGCGGTTGATCGGCCAGATTCGTGAGCAGGGGATTACGATCCTGCTGATCGAGCATGACATGAAGGTGGTGATGGAGATTTCGGACCGCGTCGTTGTTCTGGACCATGGAGAGAAGATTGCGGAAGGGTCTCCGGCTGAAATTCAGCAAAACCCCAAAGTGATCGAGGCCTATTTGGGGACGACGTGACCCCCTCCGTGTTGAAACTGGAGGACGTCCACACCTGGTACGGTCCCATTGAGGCGATCAAAGGGATTTCGCTGGAAGTGAAGGAAAGCGAGATCGTGGCCCTGATCGGAGCGAACGGGGCCGGCAAGTCCACCACCCTGATGACGATATCCGGGGCGTTGGCGCCTCGTCAGGGTCGGATCAAATTTCTGGATCAAAATATCGCCGGGCTTCCGACCCATGAGATTGTCGGCCGGGGGATTTCTCAGGTTCCGGAAGGCCGGAGGATTTTTCCCCGGCTCACGGTTCTGGAAAATCTTGAGATGGGCGCTTTTCTCCAACCGGACCCTCGGGAGCGCGAGGCCGATCTGTCCGCCGTCTTCGAGCAATTTCCGATTCTCAAGGAACGACAGAGCCAGCGGGGCGGAACCTTGAGCGGCGGCGAGCAGCAGATGCTGGCGATCGGCAGGGCCTTGATGGCGCGGCCACGCCTTTTGCTCTTGGATGAACCCTCCCTGGGATTGGCCCCGGTCGTGGTGGGCCGAATCTTTGATATCATCCGGAAGATCAACCGGCAGGGAAAGACCATCCTTCTGGTGGAGCAGAACGCGCGTGCGGCGTTGAACCTGGCGCACCGGGGCTACGTGATGGAGACCGGCCGGATCGTGATGGCCGACGAGGCTCGCGCGCTGCTCTCAAACCCTCGCGTACGGGAGGCCTATTTAGGAGAAGGATGAACCGCACGCCGTTGTACGAAGAGCACAAATGGCTCGGGGCGAAGATCATCCCCTTCGCGGGATGGGAGATGCCTCTTTCCTACACCGGCGTCCTCGAAGAACATCGCGCCGTACGGTCGGCGGTGGGTCTGTTTGATGTAAGCCACATGGGGCGGATCGAGCTGAGGGGCCCCGACGCCGTGGTGTTGTTGGACCGCGTGGCGACCAGCCCGGTCGGGAAACTGGGGGTCGGGGGAATGCAGTATGCCCTGGTCTGCAACGATCAGGGCGGCGTCCTGGACGACGTCATGATCTATCGTTTCGAGGAGCGACGGTATTTCGTCTGCGCGAACGCCTCGAATGCCGAAAAAATCGATCAGTGGCTTCGAAAACATGCCGCCGGATTTTCAAGCGTCGACGTAACCAACCGAAGCGCCGAGGTGGCCCAAGTAGCCATCCAGGGGCCGCGGTCGCGGGATCTGATGAGGCCGCTGACCGCGGCCGACCTCGACCGGCTCAAGCTCCGTCACTGCGTCGAAACTAAGGTGGCCGGGGTTCCGATGCTCCTCTCGCGCAGCGGCTATACTGGGGAGCTTGGATACGAGCTGTACCTTCCGGCAGGCCGCGTCCGCGAGGTATGGGAGACATTGCGCCATGAAGGCGCCCGGTACGGGCTGAAGCCGTGCGGCCTGGGTTGCCGGGATACCCTCCGGCTCGAGATGGGCTACCCGTTGTACGGCAACGACATGGACGAGACGACCACGCCGTTCGAGGCCTCCTTGGATTTTGCGGTGGATTTGGCCAAGGACGATTTTATCGGTCGCCGGGCGATGATGCGACAGCAGGACGACGGGCTGTCCCGAAAGTTGATCGGGTTTGAGTTGTTGCAGCGGGGCGTGCCGAGGCATGGCCATGCGATCGTCCGCGACGGCAAGGAGATCGGCGTCGTAACCAGCGGCAACCATTCGCCCTCCTTAAATAAGGGCATCGGTATGGGCTATGTCCAGACCCGGTTTGCCGGGGCGGGGGGCCGGATTCTGATCGATATTCGCGGCAACGCCGTTCCGGCCGTCATCGTGGAACGGCCATTTTATAAAAAAAAGTAGGGGCGATTCGCGAATCGCCCCTCCGGAGGCCGGAGGGCAATTTTTAATGGAATACATTCCGAACACCAAGGAAGAACAACACCAGATGCTCAGGACGATCGGCGTCGAGACGATCGAAGACCTTTTGGGCGATATTCCGTCCGAGATCCGGCTCACCCGCGGGCTCCAACTTCCGCCGCCGCTGTCCGAACCGGAATTAAAAACGGAGTTGTTGCGGTTGAGCGAACGAAATGCCGATCTTCTCCATCACATCTCGTTTTTGGGCGCCGGGGCCTATGATCATCATATCCCATCGGTGGTCAACCATCTGGCCTTTCGATCCGAGTTTTACACCGCCTATACGCCGTATCAGGCCGAGATGAGTCAGGGGCTGCTCCAGACGATCTACGAATTTCAGACCATGATTTGCGAGTTGACAGGAATGGAAGTGGCGAACGCCTCGCTTTATGACGGTGGGTCCGCACTGGCGGAGGCCGGGATGATGGCGCTGCGGGTGACCCGGCGAAACAAAATTCTGGTCTCCTCCACGATCCACCCGTTTCATCGGGCTGCGTTGAAGACTTATCTATCCGGGTTAAAAACGAGCCTCATCGAACTTCCGTTTGAGAACGGGGCGACCGACCTGGTCGCTGTGGGAAACCAGCTGGGGGAGGACGTCGCCTGCGTCCTGATCCAGACGCCCAATTTTCTGGGATGTCTTGAACCGCTGGAAGGGCTGGCGCAGGAAGTCCATCGACATGGCGCGCTGTTGGGGGTATCGGTCGACCCGATCAGCCTGGCTCTGTTGAAATCGCCCGGCGAGGCCGGGGCCGATATCGTCGTGGGAGAAGGCCAGGGGATGGGTTGCGGTCTCAACTTCGGCGGGCCCAACCTTGGGTTCTTTTCGACGAAAAAGGAGTATGTCCGCCAGATGCCCGGACGCGTGGTGGGGGCCACGGTGGACTCCAAGGGCCGACGGGGCTACTGCCTGACACTGCAGACCCGCGAGCAGCATATCAAACGGGAGCGGGCCACTTCCAACATCTGCACCAACGAGGCCCTGGCCGCGTTGGCCGCGACCGTTTATCTATCCGTCATGGGGCGCCAAGGACTTCGCGAGGTCGGGCGGCTTTGTCTTCAAAAGGCCCATTACTTGAAGCACCGTCTCTGCGAAATCAAGGGATTTGAAACGGCCTTTCAACGGCCCTTCTTTAAGGAGTTTGTCGTGAAGACCCCCGCGCCGCCGGCCCGTCTGAACAAGCGGTTATTCCGGCACAAAATCATCGGGGGACTGGATTTGGGCGGGGTGAGTCGCAAATGGAAAAATCACTGGCTCGTGTGCGTGACCGAGAAACGCACAAAGGATGAAATGGATCAGTTCGTGAACATCCTCAAGCAGACGGTTTCATGATGATCCGCCCAGCAGCGAGCAAGGCGAGCGCAAGGATGGGGAGGCTCCATCAAGCTCAGCTTGTGGAGGGCGATGGTCGCTTCCCTGAGGTAGATGAAACGGATCAGGTGGTGGCGGTCCTGAAGGAGATGATCCCTTGAAAACGGTCTACAAAGGACGCGTGGGCGAATTCAATCTGGAAGAGGCCCGTCTGCCGAACGGACGGACCGTGCAGTTGGAGGTCCTTCGCCATCCCGGCGCATCGGCCATCGTGCCCCTGCAGGAAGACGGACAAGTCGTGATGATCCGCCAGTATCGCCATGCGGCCGGCGGGATGATCGATGAAATCCCCGCCGGTCGCCTGGATCCGGGCGAGGCGCCGCTCGATTGCGCCCGGCGGGAGCTGGCCGAGGAGGTCGGCCGGGAGGCGTCGCAATGGGAGCGCTTGGGCGCCATCTGGACCACGCCGGGATTTACGGACGAGAAGATCCACCTGTTTCTGGCCCGAAACCTGAATCCGGTGAGCCAAGCGTTGGAGCACGACGAGGTGATCGAGGTGGTCCACCGGCCGCTGGAGGAGGCCCTCACGATGATCCGTCGGGGGCAAATCATGGACGGCAAAACGATCTGCGCACTGATGTTGGCTAATTTCCATATCCAAGGAGAGGGGTCATGGGCGAACCGTTAGTTTTCGAGAAGAGCGCGCCGGGACGCAAGGGATATTCGCTCCCGGACCTCGATGTCCCGGAAGTCCCGATCGCCGAGCTGATGCCGGCAGAGTATCTTCGGAAAGACCCCCCGCTTCTGCCGGAGCTGAGCGAGGTCGATGTGGTGAGACACTTCACCAATCTTTCACGCGACAATTACGGCATTGACCAGGGGTTCTATCCGCTTGGATCCTGCACGATGAAGTACAATCCGAAAGTCAATGAGGACGTGGCGCGCTTTGCCGGTTTTGCCGCGCTGCATCCGTTGCAACCGGTCGCTCAAACTCAGGGCGCCCTGCAGTTGTTGTATCAATTGGAAGCGGCCCTGCGCGAGATCACCGGAATGGACCGAGTGACCCTGCAGCCGGCGGCGGGAGCGCAGGGGGAATTGGTCGGGGTTCTGATGATCCGGGCCTACCACCGTTCGAACGGCAACCCCCGAAGGAAAGTGATCGTGCCGGACGCGGCTCACGGGACCAATCCGGCCACCGCAACCCTGGCGGGTTATCAAGTCCAGGTGGTGCATTCCAACGCGGAAGGCTTGGTGGATCTGGACGATCTCAAGCGGCTGGTGGATCAGGATACCGCGGCCCTGATGCTGACCAATCCGAACACGCTCGGATTGTTCGAGCGAAACATTCTCAAGATCTCCGAGTTGCTGCACGGGGTCGGGGCCTTGCTGTACCTGGACGGCGCCAATCTGAACGCACTGCTCGGACTTTGCCGGCCCGGCGATATGGGATTCGACGTCGTCCATTCCAATCTTCACAAAACGTTCACCACGCCGCACGGCGGGGGCGGTCCCGGGGCCGGCGCGCTGGGCGTCAAATCCTTTCTGGCCCCCTTCCTGCCCGTGCCGGTCGTGGAGAAGACCGAAAATGGTTTCGTGTTGGATGACCGCCGACCCCAATCCATCGGAAAGGTTCAGGCCTTCTATGGAAATTTCGGGAATCTGGTCCGCGCGTATACCTACATCCGGCGGATGGGCGCGATCGGTTTCCGGAAGGTCAGCACGAATGCGATCCTCAACGCCAATTATATCCGCAAGCGGCTGGAGCCGGTCTATCCCGTTCCGTTCAATCGGTTCTGCATGCATGAGTTCGTGGCCTCGGCGAAAAAATTTCGCAACCGGGATGTGCATGCCTGGGACATCGCCAAACGGCTGATCGACTACGGCATGTACCCGCCGACCGTCAACTTCCCGATGATCGTCGACGAGGCCCTGATGATCGAGCCGACTGAGACCGAGCCCAAGGAAAATCTCGACCGGTTTTGCGAGGCGATGCTTCGGATCGCCAAGGAGATCGAGGAGAATCCGGGACTGGTACAGAAGGCGCCGCACACCCGGTCGGTCACGCGGCTGGATGAGATCCGGGCGGTCAAGGAACTGAATCTTCGTTGGAGACCCGCATGATCGAGGAACGGATCGTCAAAACCCGTGAAAGCACCGAGCTGATCGACGTGACGGCGGAGATCCAGGCGGCCGTCGACAAAAGCGGCGTGAAACACGGAATCTGCGTTGTTTACGTGCCTCACACCACGGTCGGACTTCTGATCAATGAAGCCGAGACGGGATTCCATTCGGATCTCCTTCGAACCCTCAACCGGCTCGTCCCCGAAAAAGGAGACTACCGCCATCCGGACGGAAACGCCCATGCCCATATCAAGGCCAGCCTGATCGGGACCGAAAAATATTTCATCATCCGCGACGGCCGCATCGCCCTCGGAACCTGGCAGGCGGTCTTCCTCTGCGAATTCGACGGGCCGCGAAGCCGGAAGATCGCCGTAAAAGTGTTGGAAGGGTGATCGGATGCGCACGCACGACATCCTGATTATCGGCGCCGGCTTGGCCGGGATGCGCGCGGCGGTGGCGGCCGCCCCCGGACTGGACGTGGCGATCATCTCCAAGGTCCATCCGGTCCGGAGCCACTCGGTCGCGGCCCAGGGCGGGATCAACGCGGCGATCAGTCCCAACGATTCCTGGGAGGCGCACGCCTTCGATACCGCGAAGGGAAGCGGCTATCTCGGCGATCAGGACGCCATCGAGGTGATGTGTCAGGAAGGGCCGGCGGACATCCTGGAGCTGGAACGGCTGGGCGCGATCTTCAGTCGGAATGAACAGGGGCAGATCGCGCAACGCCCTTTCGGCGGGGCGGGTTATCCCCGCACCTGTTATGCGGCCGACCGCACCGGCCACGCGTTGTTGCATGTGATGTACGAGCAGTTGTTGAAGAAGGGCGTGTTCGTTTATGAAGAATGGTACGTCCTGTCGCTGATCGTCGAAGACAAGGTTTGCAAGGGCGTGATCGCGATCGACGTCCAGCGCGGCGAGTTGCAGGCCGTCGGGGCGAAGGCCGTGATCTTCGCCACCGGCGGCTACGGTCGGGTTTATTCCACCAGCACCAATGCCATCATCAATACGGGGGACGGGATGAGCATGGCCTACCGCGCGGGGACCCCCTTGATGGATATGGAGTTCGTCCAGTTCCATCCGACCACCTTGCGGGAAACCGGGATTTTGATTACGGAAGGCGCTCGAGGAGAAGGGGGGTACCTCCTGAACACGCTGGGCGAGCGATTTATGGGTCGCTACGATCCGCAAAAAATGGAACTGGCCACGCGGGACTTCGTCAGCCGCTGCGAGCAGCAGGAAATCGAGGAAGGACGCGGGGTGAACGGATGCGTTCTGCTGGACCTCCGCCATCTTGGACGGAAAAAAATTATGGAGCGGTTACCGCAGATCCGGGAGCTGGCGATCAGCTTTGTGGGCGTGGATCCGATCGAGTCTCCCATTCCCGTAAGACCGGGAGCCCATTATTCGATGGGCGGGATTCGAACGAATGCCTGGTGCGAGACCGAGCTCGCCGGATTTTATGCCGCGGGGGAATGCGCCTGCGTCAGCGTCCACGGGGCCAACCGATTGGGCGGGAATTCCTTGTTGGAAACGATCGTCTTCGGCCGCCGAGCCGGCCTGCGCGCCTCCGAATATGCTCGTACGGTGGCGTCAACAACATTTTCTTCGCGGCCCCTTCAGACGGAACGCAACAGAATCGAGCAGCTTTTAAAACGCAAAAGCGGGGAACGCATCGGCCCCCTTCGCGAGGAGTTGGGGGTTGCGATGACGGATCATCTTGGGATTTTTCGCAGCCGGGATCGCATGGAAAAGGCCTTGGAAAAAATCCGTGAACTTCGGAAGCGGTATGAGCAGATCTATCTGGAAGACCGCGGAAAAATCTTCAATACGGAATTGACCAATGCGTTGGAAATCGGCTCGTTGATCGATTTGGCCGAAGCGATCGTGGTCGGCGCGATTGCCCGGGAGGAAAGCCGCGGTTCCCATTTCCGGAAGGAGTTTCCTCAACGGAACGATGCCGGTTGGTTAAAACATACCCTGGCCTATTATACGGATTCGGGACCGCGACTTGAATATGCGCCGGTGACGATCACACGCTTTGCTCCAGCGGGCTGAGCTTACCCACGCCCCGGATCCCCTTTTATGTGACTAAAACACAACACGCATGCCCGGCTTTGTTGTCTTTATACAACAAGGAATAATAATTGTTTGTTTGCCTGGAAAACATCATTTTCGATGCGTTTATTTTTGTTTTTGTATTACAATCAGTTATACAATAATAAAAAATATATTTACGATTTCTGTTTCATGGTACACCTCTTGCACAGATACAGTGGCGTTCGGAGTTATCATGTATCTTCAGAAAACAATCCAAAAAATCGTTCAGTGCTCAGGAGTTGGTCTCCATTCCGGCGGGCCCGTCACCATGAGGCTGGTCCCGGCCCCGATCAATTCCGGTATCACCTTCTTAAGGAAGACGGCGCACGGACCGGTTCCGGTGAGGGTGGATGGGACGAAGGTCGTTGGGACCTTGCTCTGCACCACGATTGGCGAGAACGGAACAAAAGTCCAGACCGTCGAACATCTGCTGGCCGCGCTCTCGGGTCTTCAGATTACCAACTTGATTATCGAATTGGACTCGGCCGAGTTGCCGATCATGGACGGGAGCGCCAAACCGTTTGTCGATCTAATCCTTAATGCCGGAATTCTTGAACAGGGTGTTCCCCAACCGTATGTGAAAATCACCCGGCCGGTTGAGGTACGCGACGGAGGCAAGTGGATCCGGATCCGGCCTTCGTGGAAGTTTCGCATAAACTGCACGATCCGGTTTGATCATCCCCTCTTAGCCCATCAGAGCTGCTGCTTCGAACCCATTTCGGAGGATTTTGTGGAATGGATTGCCCCCGCCCGAACCTTCGGTTTCCTGGAGGAAGTGGAGGCGCTTCGCAACCATGGCTTGGCCCGGGGCGGATCGCTCGAGAATGCCGTCGTGGTAGGCCCCGACGGTGTCTTGAATAAAGAAGGACTTCGCTACGCCGACGAGTTCGTCCGCCACAAGATCCTCGACATTCTCGGGGATCTCTCGTTGCTGGGCATGCCCATTTTAGGTGAGGTGGAAGCGTTCTGCTCGGGTCATCAGTTGAACACGAAGCTGGTCACCGAGATCATGTCCTCAACCGATTGCTGGACGATGGTCAAGGACCGTCCATCGGCTTTGGCTTCGCCGATCGATTCCAAAATTCCCGCCCAGGTATAATATAAGATGAAGCGTTTTCGAACACGAGTAAAAGCAGCCGTTCTTCCCCGCCTAATCGAGGTCGGACGGTTTATTTTCATGTCTTTGGTCTTCCTGATTTTCGTCTTTCTTTTCTGGGCCGTTTCCCTGATCAGCCATCATTCTAATTAAAATAGGGGCTCTCGGCGCCCCCCTCCCTCCAAGGGCCAGGCCGGACGGAGCGGCTCGACGGTGTTTGCCGAAGTCCTTCCCCTCTCGCTCGCTTTGCTCGCTGGACATTCGATATTCTAATCGCCCTGAATCCGATAGGCCTGTTGACCCTCTTTGTCCAAACCTGTAGAATTCGATAAAATGAAAAAACAGGATTCAAGCAAGGGCGATTCTTGGGTGCTCCCCGCGTCCGATGTCGGACTCGCCCTTTCAGACCCCTTCGGTTTGTGGCAGGACTATCACGGGGATCCAAGGCTCAAAGACCCTGAAGATGAGTATGCCCTCTTTCTAAAAGAGCAGGGACTGCGGATTGAGAAAGATCTATTGAGGAAACGGCATGAACAATTCACCGATCTGACGGACCGTGCCTTCGGCTCGGCCGTGATTCAGACGGGGCAATTGCTGAAATACGGTCATGTCGTCATCTACGGTGGGGCCATCGAGTCCGTTGTGTTGGGCCTCCGCGCCCGTCCGGATGTCATCCAGGTCGAAAAAGGGCGGTCCGTCGTTGAGGAATATAAACTGGCCGGGACACCGGATGAGACACATGAAATCCAGGCGCTGGTATACGCCTATCTCCTGAAGAAGGGCTACGGGATTGAGAATGAAAGCCGGGTGATATCCCGATTGAACGAGGAGTTCGTGATTCCGTATGATGAGCCCCGGGTGGAGGAGGCCATTCGGCGCGCCCGGGAGATCCTTGCCAGTGAAAAAGCGCCCTACCCAGTTTACAATCGCATATCCCGCTGGAGACGACTTCAGAACAAGACGGCGCGCGATCTTCACGACGTCACGTTGGCCTGGAACGTCGGGGCCGTTCATGCCGAGAAGTTTCACCGAATGGGCATCCATACGCTCGGGGATCTCGCCCAACTGGATCCCAACACATTGAAAACGATCAAGGGACTGGGTCCGAAGAAGATTCCGCAAATCCTGAACTCGGCCAAAGCCCAACTTACAAGACGGGCGATTCGAGTCGGGCCCTACCCGACGGTGAAAGATCCTCCGGAACGTGAACTGTTTTTAGATCTTGAGGGAACGGGGGAACTGTTTCAAGATGATCCGGTGTGGAACTGCATCTATTTGATCGGGCTTATCGCACGGTCCGGCGACCGGGAGGAGCCGTACGTGGCCTATCTGGCCAAGAAACCGGGCGACGAAGCCACGATTCTCATGGAATTTTATGAATCCCTTCGGAAAGAATCCCGGCGCTATCGTCTCTACCACTGGGACCATTATGAAAAAACTCAGCTCAGAAAGGCCAGCGAACGACACGGTCTCCTGGATGACTACAACGCGCTGGTTCTACCCTGTCTGGAAGATCTTTGCAAGGCGGCTCAGGTGTCCTATATCCTGCCGACGCCCGGATACAGCATCAAGGTCGTTGCGCCGTACTTTGGGTTTCATTGGTCCCAAGACGCCACAGAAGTGGACGCCATGAAGAGCGCGATGATCTGGTACAAGCAGGCGACCGAGGGCGGGACCGGTCATGCCCTGGAAAAGGTTCTGCGTTACAATGAGGACGATTGTAAAGCGATGATGGTCGTCAAGGACGGGTTCGAAAAAATGGAGCGAACACCGTAGGGGCTCACGTCGCACCCATTATCAGCGGGGGCCCGTGTGGCAATACATGAAGCCGGTCCTCCGATGCCCCCACGCCCCGGGCTCGGATGGACCAAACCCGATCCTCCCTTAGCGCCCCCTCTCGCACGCGGTGCTCGCGGGGCAAAGAAAATCCCGCGTGGATTTACCGGTAATTTGTGAACTGCAACGGCAAACCGAAATCCTGCCCTTTAAGAAAAGCGATTACGGCCTGGAGCTCGTCTTTGTCCTTACTCAGCACCCGGACTTGATCTCCCTGAATCTGGGTCTGGGCCTTGAACTTCGCATCCCGGATCGCCTTAGTGATTTCTTTGGCCTGCTCCGAAGATACCCCCTGCTGCAACGAGGCTTTCTGTCGGACCGTCCCGCCCAAGGCTTCCTCCACGGCGCCGTAACTTAACGCCTTAAGGGAAACACCGCGCTTCACCAGTTTGGACTGAAGAATATCCAGAACGCTCTTTAATTTGAATTCGTCATCCGACACCACAATCAGATCGTTGCCCTCCAGCGTAATGCGGCTCTGGCTTCCTTTGAAGTCGAACCGCTGGGCCAGTTCTTTGGAGGCCTGGTCCACCGCGTTCTTGACCTCCTGCAGATCGGTTTTGGAAACGATATCGAATGAACTGAGATTGGCCATGACAGTCTCCTTTATCAATTGTGGGGGCTCACGTCGCCGGCCCCCTCATTGGGTGCCCGTCCGGCGATCCATAAGGCGGGTCCTTCGATGCCCCCTACACCCCGCGCTCGGACAGGCGGAGACGGGTCCCCGCTGTCTCCTCCCTGCTTATGGAGCCTTCCTCTCTTGCTTGCCGGGCTCGCTGGATATCGACGAAGAACGCGCGAGAATCTCCATGACCAGTTCCGCCAACTTCTGCGGACTAAAGGGTTTGCTCATATAGTCCATCGCGCCAAGGGAGATCCCCTTTTCATGATTCGCCTGTTCCCCTCGGGCCGTCAACATGACAATCGGGATCCGGGCGGTCATCGGGTTTGCCTTCAGCTTTTCGCAGGCCTCGAACCCGTTCATTTTGGGCATCATCACGTCCAACAGGATCATATCCGGTCTTTGGGTCCGGGCCATCTCGATGGCTTCGAGGCCGTTGCTGGCCTCAAGAACCGCGAGGCCGCACCGACCGAGTTTGATCTTGATCAATTCGCGTACAAATTTTTCATCATCCACCACCAGGACTTTCTTCCCGGCGACCTCGGCGCCTTCGGGGGTCGTCATCGAATCCCTCCGGAGGGTTCGGCCGTCGCCGACGGGTGGGTATATTTCACGACGCAATTCCCGCCCCGCGATCGGGCCTCGTCCAGGGCTTGATTGGCACGGACCATCAGTTGCTCCGGCGTCTCTCCGTCTTCAAAGAAGGTGGCCAGACCGATGCTGATGGTGAAATGTCGGGCCGGGGTCGGGCCGGCGTCGGGCGCTTTGCTCGACGCAAACAGATGCTGTTCGATGATTCCGCGTATCTTCTCTCCCACCAGCACGGCCGAAGGCTTTGTGGTTTCGGTCAGGATAATGGCGAAGGTGCTTCCGCCGCATCGGCAAAGGGGGTTTCCCGCCCGCATGTTTTTCCGCAACAGATTGGCAGTCTCCTGAATCACCCGGTTGCCCGCCTCAACTCCGTGGTCCTCATTGAAGGACTGGAATCGATCCAGGTTAACCAAAAGCAATGAAAAAGTCAGCTGGATTCGAAGCGCCCGGCTTGACTCATCGGCGAGACGGTTCTGCAGGTAGCGTTCGTTGTAAAGACCGGTCAGGCCGTCCACCATGCGGGCCTTGTCGGGATACAACTTCTCGAACTTCCGTATCTCGGTCAACAACGCCTCTCGTAACGATTTACCCTTCTGGATCACCCCTCGGATCTTGGCATTCAGCCGGGCCCGATCTTCCTCGGTCAGGGAGCGGGCCGTGAAGATGATCACCGGAATATTTTTAGCCGTCGGGTGGAGTTTGAGTCGTTCCAGCGCTTCAAACCCGCTGATATCCGGCAACAGGAGGTCCAGGAGGATCAAGTCCGGCTGGATCTCGATCGCCAAATCAATCCCTTCCATGGCCTGCCGGGCCCGGAGCACTCCGTAGCCCTCGGATTCAAGGATGGCGGACATCATTTCAAGGATCTTGGGATCGTCATCGATCACCAGGATATTCACCGGTTTGCGTTTGATTGTGCTGGACAGGTCAAACTTCTTCAGGCTTTCCAGAATCGCCTTGCGGTCGATGGGTTTGGTAAAATAATCGGCGGCTCCCAGGCTGAAACCCAGCTCCCGGTTTTCGATGATCGAAACGATGATGACGGGGATGTCTTTTGTCTCAGGAAGCTGTTTCAATTTTTGGAGGACGCTCCAGCCGTCCTCGCGCGGCAGCATGATGTCCAGGGTAATCGCAAACGGCTTGAGCAGCACCGCCTTCTCCACGGCCTCCTCTCCGTCAGTGGCATGGTCGACATGGTACCCTTCCTGATTGAAGCACAATGTCAGGAGCCGCTCAACGGTGGGGTCGTCTTCGACCACCAGAATGCGTGGCAGCGTGGAAGAGCCGGCCGGGTTGATCTCGGCCGGCCTCCAAGCCGGCAATCGATCGGGTATCGGCAAAGCCGAAGGCTTGGAATCCTCGGTCGCCGGAGCGGGAGGGATTTCCCGGGGAATGGCCGGCGACGCCATGGACGCCCCTTGCATCGGGAGCGTGATGGTGAAGGTGCTGCCGCGCCCGTACTCGCTTTCCACATCGATGCGTCCGCCGATCAGCTCCAGAAACTGCTTGGAGATGGACAAACCTAACCCTGTTCCGGGATAGTCTCGGGAGTAAGAGCCGTCCAGCTGTTGGAAGGCTTCAAAAATTTTCACCTTGTCTTCCGGCCGGATGCCGATCCCGGTGTCCGAAACCGCGATCGCCACGGCCGGCCGGTCGTGCAGCGTCGTAAGCCTTGACCGAACGCGGATCTCGCCACCGGTCGGGGTGAATTTGATCGCGTTGCTTAACAAGTTGAGCAGAATCTGTTTGATTTTTCCCTCATCCGTATAAAGCGAGGCCGCCTCCGGATCCACCCGGGTTTCCAGGCTCACCCCTTTCTTGGCCACCAGGGGGGCGGTGGTCCGTTTGATCCCGTCGATCAAGGAAGCCAGATCGAACGGATGAAAATGGATCTCCATCTTTCCGGATCGTAATTTGGACAGATTGAGCAGATTATTGATGATTTCCAGAAGATGCTGCCCGCTCTCCTGGATGTTCCGGACGTAATCGTCCTGGTCCGGGGTCAGATCTCCCGGGATACGATCCAGCAGGAGTTCCGAAAAACCGAGGATCGAAGTCAGCGGCAATCGGAGCTCATGACTGACGTTGGACAGGAACTCGGACTTCAACCGGTCGATTTCCCGGAGCCGCTCGACCGTCGTGCGCTCGCGCGCGTATAGCGTGGCATTGTCGATGGCGGTGCCCATCTGGTTGCCGATGGAGGACAGCAGTTGGAGATCGGAGGGGATAAACCGCCGCGGGGTCGTGCTGGCAATCGTGAGGGTGGCGACCGTCTGATTTTTGCTGTTCACCGGAATGCAGAGGATCGAACGGCAGCCCCCTTGAACGAGCGGACTGTCCGTATAATCCTGAAGGTCGGCTTCTTCGATCACAACCGCATTCCCGAGCCGGGCCGCTTTCCGAGAAATCGGATCTCCGGGCTCCACCTTGGCGGCGGATCGGACCTGTTCATGGGTGAGTCCCCGATGGGCGATCAGGATCGTCCGGCCTTGCGCGGCGTCCCAGGTGTGGATGATCCCGGTTTCGACATACATCACGTCGAGAATTTTTTCCAATGTCGAGTCCAAGATTTCCTGAAGGTCGAGAGACCGGTTGACGGTCAGGGCGATGGTATTGAGCGCCGACAACTCCTTCGTCCGGTCCGCCACGCGCTGTTCAAGGGTGGTATGGGACTCCTCAAGATGGACGGCCATCCGGTTGAATTCTTCCGCGAGTTGCTCGATTTCGTCGTTCGTCTCGATTTTCAAGCGGTGCCGGAGATTGCCTTTGCCGATCAGTTCGGCGCCGACATGCAGGATGTGCACCGGCTGGAACAGCCGCTTGGACACCGCCAGGGCCAGCAGAACCATCAGACCGATGAGAAGCACGCTCCAAACCGCGACATGGATCAAAAGGGAATGGATGGGCGCGTACAATTCGTTGGGATCCTGACGGGTAAAACTGAACCAGGGCGCCGAACCGGAGCGGGTCAAAATCTGATTTGAACGGTCCAACGGGGCGGTCCCGACGATCGAATTGGTTCCGCCGTGCGCGTCGTTACGGACCAAGGTCCAGTGGGGTTGCTCTGTCTCCGTGATGACCTTCAAAAGTTGGGGATCGGTGACATGCATGCCGGTCGGCAGTATCGGGCAGATCAGGACGCGGCCGTTGCCGTCGATCAGCATGGCATGGCCCGTTTTGCCGAAACGAACCTCTTCGATTCGTGTCTTGAAAAGCTCCTTGATATCGCTGACCAAGATCAAGGCGCCGACAACGCCGTCGGTGGGAGGATCAAGGACAGGGACGCCCATGGTGATCAAAAACCGGTCGGTTTTGGGGTCAGGATTAAGATTTCCGATGTAGGGCTGACCGTTTCCATCCGAGAGGATCTTGTTCCATTCCGTTGTTTCCGACGACAGAAAGGGGGCCCGATCGTTGATGCTGGCCACAAGAGCCCCACGTCGGTCGGTGACGTATAATGCGACACGAGAGGCCTGTCCCTCCTGAAGCGTCAAGGCCTTGGCCAGATAGGCCGATGCCGGGTTGGACAGGATGCGCTCTGAAATTTCCCGGGCGCGGGGGATTTCTTCCCAGTCCTGCCTCGACCGGTTTAACCGTTGCTGAACGGCGGGTTCCGTCAATCCCCGATAGGCCTGATTGGCCCGCGAAACCGCGTTGACGATGTCCGCCCCGGCGGCGGCGTTCGTCAATTCATTGATTTTTCGATCGATCAACAGGTCGGTTTTATTGGCGGCCTCGCGCGCCAGCCCCGCAAAGTTTTCACCCAGGGATTTGCGAAGTTCCACCGTTCCTTTGAGATAGGTTAAGGTCAAGCCCAGGATCACGGGCAGGATTCCGACCAGGACGGTGGCCCCGATCAGCTTTTTGCGTAATCCCGTCTTCCGTTCCGTCCCGCTCATACCCGATACTCCGTCCGATCGCCGGCCCCTGGTAGCGTCCGGGGCAGAGGTCAGGGCCTCCGGAGAGGCGATTCGACCACCACGACGTCCGCAGGCGGCGTGAAAACAAAAAACCGGTCCTTCAGTCCGGTATCGTTTCGGATCCGTGTAAACTGAAACCGCGATTGATTTCCGTTGGCTTCAAATAACGTGAGCCGTGTGATGAAATAGGTCACCGGGTCCACATTCATCAGTAGCTTTGTCAGGCCCGTGTTGGGGTCTTTGGGGATCAGGGTCAGCGCGGGCGGGCCCTGGGGAGGCGGCCGGGTCGGATCGCTCCACTGCACGGTGAAGTCCCGGTCCAGGCGGCCGACACCGCTTAGGAGATGGAGGGGCAATTGGGAATCGGAGATTTCGGCAAAAGGGCTCACGATCACCTGTTTTTGCTCCGGGGTGTAGATCCAGATCTTTTCCTCATTGACGAGGATTTGGTGCCGATTCGGCTCCAGATAATCCCAGCGCAGTTTACCCGGTTTCTTGATGTACACCGTTCCGCGCGAGTTGATCGGTGAATCAAATCCCTCGATCTGAGTGACCTGCTGAAATTCGGCTCTCCAATCGGTGGTTTGTTCGTACGCGGTTTGGATATTCTGGATCAGCCCGGCCAAGAAAGTGTCGCCGACGGGGAGAGGCGCGGCCAAAGCGCGACCGCAGAGTTCAAAAAGTCCGGCCAGCCCCACGAGAAGCATCCCGCGGGATTTTGAATGAAAGAGACTCATCCGAATCATCCGACCGGCTCATCCCGTCGGCTGAGGACTTCCCGAGGCTTGCCACCCACGGCCGGCCCCACGATCCCGTCCTCCTCCATCATCTCGATCATTCGGGCCGCCCGGGGATACCCGACGCGGAGCCGTCGCTGAATCAGGGAGGCCGAAGCCGCGCCGGAGGTGACGACCAGCTCGACCGCTTTTTCATAAAGCTCGTCCCGCTCGTTTGCGTCCGTATCCCCGCCCTCGCTTCCTCCGGCATGGGCCGAGGGTGAGAGGTCGATGTACTGGGGTTTGCCTTGGGATTTGACGTGATCCACAGTCGCGCGGATCTCGTTCTCGGAGACATAGGCCCCGTGAATGCGCGTAATCCGGCCCGTTCCCGGGGCCAAAAAAAGCATGTCGCCTTTTCCCAGCAGCTGCTCCGCGCCGTTGGCGTCCAGAATCGTTCTGGAGTCGGTCTTGGAAGAGACCTGGAAGGAAATCCGGGCGGGAAAATTGGCCTTGATCAGGCCGGTCAAAACATCCACGGAGGGGCGTTGGGTGGCCAGGATCAGATGGATGCCGGCCGCGCGGGCCATCTGGGCCAGGCGCGTTATGGCGTCCTCGATCTCCCGGGACGCGACCAGCATCAGGTCGGCCAGTTCATCCACGATGACGACCAGGTAGGGGAGCGGGGTGTTGGGCGGGGGCGATGGAGCATCGGGGCCTTCTTCGGATCCGATCTCGGTGGTTTTCGTCGCGGGCCCCGCCGGACCGAGGGCCCCCTGATCCCGGAGCTTCTGGTTGTAGCTCTCGATGTTTCGAGCGCCGGCTTCGGCCAAGAGGCGGTAGCGCTGCTGCATCTCGGCCACCAACCGTTGAAATACCTTTGGTGTATCCTTGGCCCGGACGAGAACCGGCGTTTGAAGGTGCGGGATTCCATCGTAGGCCGACAGCTCGAGGAGCTTGGGATCGATCATGATGAACTTGACTTCTTCGGGCGTGGCCGAGTACAGGAGGCTCAAGATCATCGTGTTGAGGGCGACACTTTTACCGGAACCGGTCGCGCCGGCCACCAGGAGATGGGGCATGCCGGCCAGGTCCGCCACGATCGGCGTACCAAAGATGTCCTTGCCTAGGGCGAGGGTGAGTTTGGATTTCGTCGCGGTAAAGGGCTCGGCGGTCAGGATTTCCTTAAGGTAGACATCCTCACGACTGGTGTTGGGAATCTCGATCCCCACCACGGATTTACCGGGCAAGGGGGCCACAATCCGCACGCTCATGGCCCGCATCGCCAGGGCCAGGTCATCCGAGAGGTTGACGATGCGGTTTACCTTGACCCCGGGTGCGGGCTCAAATTCATACATCGTGACGACCGGTCCCGGATGGACTTGCGTCACGCGCCCTTCAATCCCGTAGTCCATCAGTTTCTTTTCCAGGATCTGGGAATTGGCCAGCAGCTCTTCCTTTGAAATCTTGCCGGCCGAAGCGGGCGGATCCTGAAGAAGGGTGAGCGGGGGCAATTCATAATCGCCCGATTCTTTCATGAAGGGCAAATCCGCTTGCTTGGGTGGCGTCTTCGGCGCTTTGGGAGGCGAGGGGGCGTCCACGATTTTAGGTTTTTGGGGCGGCCACTTCTGCCGGATCTTGGTCTCGGTTTTCCATCGGCGGGATTGTTCATGGTAAATGGTCAGTGCGGTCCGTGCCGATTCGAGGGATTGCCTGGATCTCGAGACGATCTTTTTGACGGCGACCCCGGTCCGGTCCATCAGGGTCAGGAGAGAGAGCGAGGTGGTCATGATCAGCGACAAAAGAACCGCGGCCGTCACCAGGATATACGCGCCGAGCGGGGCAAAGTATCCCGATAGCCAATCCGCCGTCAGTTTTCCGACCAAGCCGCCCGCGTGGCCGGCCAGGATCGGCCCGCCCGCCAGCGAGGGCAGGCCGGTCCATAAGAGGTGCAACAGCGCCGTCGACGATGTCAAAAGCAAGACGAAACCGGCGATCCTCCAGCGATGGAACGCGATTGGTCGAGACAGGAGCTTTCGCCAGCCGATCAGGCAGCCGCCAATGGCGAGTAGATAGGCGCTCCCCCCGATGAGCTGAAAAAGCTCGTCGGAAAGGTAGGCGCCCGCTTTGCCGGCGAGGTTGTGGACGAAGGGATTGGAGGAAACGGAGTTTAAAGAAGGGTCGAGCGGATCATACGAAATCAGGCTGACCAACAACAGTAGGCCGAGGGCCAGAAAGAGGACCCCCAGAATCTCGTGACGACGGTTTTCCGATCGGGATGCATGAGCCATTTCACTACAGAACGTATCATAGTTGAGAGGGAATTTCAAACAGTTTATGGACGACGCGGGGTCGGTCTTCGACGGAAGGAGCCCGGTCCGCTTTTATTTTTCTTCCGGAAACGGACGGATGATCCCCGCCGCCATGAGATGGCGGGCGGCGTCGCGCGCTTGCAGGATTCGGCCGGCGGCGGCTTCGAGCAGCTCCCCCGGCGTTCTCGTCAATCGGGCCACACCCTCCTCCTGCGCCTTGAGGGCCGTCGCCACGGCCACGCGCGGAACCGCATTCCACTCTTCCATCCGGGGGAGAATATTCTCCTCGTGAATTCCCCTTTCCTCCGCGAACCGGGCCAGCTCGTGTGCGGCCGCCAGGGCCATCCCTTCCGTGATCGTGCGTGCTCGGACGTCCAAGACCCCCCGGAAGACGGCCGGGAAAACCAGGGAGTTATTGACCTGATTGGGAAAGTCGCTCCTTCCGGTGGCGACGATTTTTGCCCCGGCCTCTTTGGCTTCCCACGGCCAGATTTCCGGGATCGGGTTGGCGCAGGCGAAGACGACGGCTTCGCGGGCCATCGTCCGGATCCATTCGGGGCGCACGACTCCCGGGGCGGAAAAGGCGATCAGGACGTCCGCGCCGCGCATCGCCTCGAAGACGCCGCCCCGGGTGCCCGCCCCGTTCGTTTCCCGGCAGACCCGCCACTTGTCGGAAAAAGTTTCTTGCTTGGCCTCGATGTCTCGACGGCCCTTGTGAAGGACGCTCTGGCTGTCGCAGGCCGTGATATTTCCCGGATCGACGCCGCTGGCCGCGAGCAGCCGATAGACCGACACGTTGGCCGCCCCCATACCGATCATCGCGATCCGAACCTTCCGAATCTCCTTGCCCACGACCTTGAGCGCGTTGAGCAATCCGGCCAGGAGCACCGTGCCGGAGCCCTGCTGATCGTCGTGCCAGACCGGAATGGTCAGCTTTTCCCGAAGCACGTCCAGGATCCGGAAGCATTTCGGCTGGGCGATGTCTTCAAGATTGACGCCGCCGAAGGAGGGCTCCAGCAGTTTCACCGCGCGCACGATCTCGTCCGGATCCTTGGTCCCCAGGCAGATCGGCACGGCGTCGATCCCGCCGAGATACTTAAAGAGCAGGGCCTTGCCTTCCATGACCGGCATGCCGGCCTCCGGACCGATGTCCCCCAGTCCGAGCACCCGCGTCCCGTCCGAGACGACGGCGATGCAATTGGCCCGGTTGGTCAGATCGTAAGCAAGCGGCGGGTCTGCTTGAATCGCCCGGCAGGGGGCGGCAACGCCCGGTGTGTACCAGATTGCGAAATCCTCCGGATTTCGAATCGGGCATTTCGGAAGGATTTGCACCTTCCCCTTGTAAAAGGCATGAAGCCGCAGCGCCTCCCGCGACGGCTGCTCGGCCTTGGCGAGCCACTCTTCTCTGGTTGGCATGCGCAGCCCCCTTTTACCCTGTGTGTGGCAACGGTTCCCGGGATGGACGAAATTGGATCGGCCTGGGAATCACAATGGCGCCCTCGTCGATGTTTCCAAGCACCTCGGCCCGACCGGTCAAATAGAATCGCCCCACGAGGGCTCCGGTCACGGCGTCGAGTTCGTCGCCGTTCATGCTTTTGGCCAGTCCTTTGAGTCCCAGCGTTTCCAGTCCCTTTCGCAGTTTCGGGAGTCCCCCTTGTTTCCGTACGATCGTCCAGACATCCTGGGCCGCGCCGGGATAAATCTCGATGACCGCGTAGCCTTGTTGCAGAAGCCCCTCCTTCAATCGGATGCCGCGCCGGGTGAGGGCCCGCATGGGCCCGAGGGTGATCGGAAAGAAACGGATGCCGCGCTTGAGGAGTTCACGGTCGCAGGGCCGGAAGTGTTTTCCGTTGCGATCCTCAAGGGATGTTCGGCCGGGCGGTAGGTTCAGCGGAGCGTCGATCGCAACGAGGTCCGGCCGGGCGGTTTCGATAAAGCCGAGAATCTCGCTATCGGAGTGCACCGTCGCAAAGGACGCCACGGTCATCCCATGGAGCAAGCATATCCCGGTGTTTCGCCTGGAACGGCCGGCGAGGTCCACCCCCACGACTCGCGTTGTTTTTCTTTTTTTCCCTTGAGATCGAAACCGTTCCACGCCGCTTTCCGCATCCATCTCGATCCGGGTTAGTCGAGAAACTCGATTTTTGTAACAAAGGATCGCACAACGAAGATCTTTTCATTATTGCTCTGCTGTTCGGCTGGAAAAAGAAAGAATCCGGGACGATCGGCGGAATAACCCTGGGTAAATCCATAGAGTTTCTCCTTGTCCTTGAACTGGACGACGACCTTCTTTCCGTAAGGAGACTTTTCACCGCTTGCAAACCCCTTGAGTTTCTGACGGTCCTTCTGCCCCCAGAAATCCTTCACAAAAAAGATCGCTTTGAGCTGGGAAACTGAAATCTCGATCGGTACTGCGCTAACGGGCTGATCCAACAGGTTTAGATGGAAGATATTTTTGTTCGGAAAAATATCGTGAGAGTTGCCTTTGATGATTTGGCCGTCCTGAAAATGGACCACGATTCTTTGATTCATGCGCGTTTCGCCGCTGAAGGGATCCAATGACTGGTGTATTTTTACAAGATCAACTCCGGAGAGTCAATATAATTCGTCCCGCGAGGCTCGGTAGGGCGAGCGAAGGAATCCGGGCCGGTATGAGCGCCTAGCCGCCTTCATGAGCCTTGTCTCTGCCGCGGTCTAATTCAAGCAGGCGATCGGCGAGGCGGGCGAACGCCTCGATCGAGAGCGTCTCGGCCCGGCGCTGGGGATTTTCGGTCGTGATCGCGGCGGCCGAAAGCGCATTTTCAACGGCCTCGGGCGGGAAGCCGGCGTCTTTGAGCGCGTTTCGAAGGGACTTTCGACGATGGGCAAAGCCGGCCCGGACGACCCGAAAGAAAAACGCTTCGTCCTTGACCGCCACGCTCGGCGACCGACGCACCTCGAGACTCAAAACGGCCGAGTCCACACGAGGCTTGGGCCGAAAGCATCCGCGGGGAACGATGAATTCCAGGCGGGGTTGGGAATAATACTGAACCCCGATGGACAACGGGCTGTATTCCCTGCGTCCCTCCCGGGCGACAATCCGGCGGGCCACTTCCAGTTGAACCATGAGGATCATGCGGCTGACATGCGTCCGCAGTTCGAGAAGGCGGAACAACAGCGGCGTGGAAATGGAATACGGAAGGTTGGCCACGACGGCGAACGGGGAAGGCAGATCTTCGAAAGGATAGGTCAATGCATCGGCCTGGATGATCCGGACTTGCGGGGAGCCCCCAAACTGTTTTAATAGATTTCCATGCAGCCGACGATCCAGTTCAATCGCGTAAACCGTTGATCCCGGCTCGCTCAGGGCGCGTGTCAGCGCCCCATGCCCGGGTCCAATTTCGACCACCGTCTCGTCGGGTCGAATGTCCGCGAGCGAGAGAATCTTCCGGACGATATTTTGATCGTGGAGAAAATGCTGGCCGAGCGCTTTGCGCTTTGATCGCATCATGGCGAAGTTTACGGCGGCTTCTGTTCGGGCGGCCGTCCACCCAGCGCCGAGGGGGTGTTCTTCGAAAAGGCGACCGCGAGGCGGATGGCCTCGATCAGGCTGCCCGGATCGGCGATGCCTTTGCCGGCGATGTCGTAGGCCGTTCCGTGATCCGGGGAGGTCCGGACGAACGGAAGGCCCACGGTGACATTCACGGCCCGTCCGAAGCCAAGCAGCTTGATTGGGATCAGCGCCTGGTCGTGATACATCGCGACCAAAATATCGTATTTTCCATCGAAAGCCTGGCGGATCAAGCTGTCGGCCGGAAAGGGGCCGCTGACCGGGATTCCCTGTCGTCGGGCCTGCTCGACAACCGGCCGGATGATCTCCGCTTCCTCATGGCCGAAAAGTCCCCCTTCTCCGGCATGCGGGTTCAGCGCGGCTACGGCCATGCGGGGCCGGCGCAAACCGAAGTACCTCCGGGCGGCCTCGTGGGCCAGCCGGATGGCCGTTCGCACGCATTCCCGCGTCAATCGGTCGGGAAGATTGCGCAGGGCCACATGCGTGGTGGCCAGCAGGATCCGGAGGCCGGGATCTTTTTTGAATCGCGGTGGAGAAACCATCAGCATGCCGACCTCTTTGGCCCCGCACAGCTCCGCCAACAACTCCGTGTGGCCGGGAAAAGGATACCCCGCCGCCTGAAGCCCCTCCTTGCTGATCGGGGCCGTGACGATCCCCGCCACTCGTCGGGCCAGGGCCAATTGAACCGCTTGACGTATCGCCTCGACGGCCGCCTGTCCGCCCGCCGCGGTGGGTCGCCCGGCGGCGAAAGCCGAGAGATCCATCTTGTTCAGGTCGATCACCGAGAGGACTTTTCTTGGAAGGGGGATCGATTCGAGATCGAGAAGCGTTCGGATTTTGCAGGATGATTTTAGGCGTCTCGCGACCCGCTCGAGAACCCCCCGATCTCCAACGACCACCGGCCGGGCGATGCGCTCGATCCGGTTTACGAGGGGCTTCGAGAGGGTCTTGACGATAATCTCCGGACCGATGCCGGCTGGGTCGCCCATCGTGATGGCGATGACAGGCTTCATCACCCCACCGAACTTGCATCGATTTGAAGGAGCCCCCGCTTAAGGAAGCGAGGATCGGGCTTCGCCCGTCCGAGCGCGGGGCGCGGGGGCATCGGAGCACCCGTTTTTGTGTTTAGGCGCACGGGCCCCCGCTTAAGAATGAATCGCGTGTTCGGCATCGGGCTCGACGTGGATGACGACGTCCACCACCTCCGTCATCTCTTTTTTAATCCGGTCCTCGATCTCGTGCACAAGGACGTGGGCCCGCTGGGCGGTCATGTCGGGTTGGACCTGGATGTGACAGTCCACGAAGACATGGTTCTCCAGACCCCGGGTGCGGATGCTGTGACAGGATTTCACTCCCGGAAGCTGCATCGCGATCTCCCGCACCTGGCGGGGATCGACGCAAGAGGCATCGCTTAATACCCGGGAGCTCTCGAACAGGATTTGAAAACCCGTTCTTCCGATAAATCCCGCGATCACGAGGGCCATGATCGGGTCCAGCAGGGGAAGCCCCATCGGCACGGCGGCGAGGCCGATTAAAACGGAAAGGGAGGAATAGACGTCGCTTAAAGTGTGCATCGAGTCGGCGTGAAGAATCTCGCTCTTCAACTCAGCGGATTTTCTTTGCTCATACCGCGTCACCAGCAGGTTGACCCCGATGGTGGTCAGCATTACCGCGAAGCTGATCCACGTCACGTGCGGGACGCTCGGATGGGTTAAGCGGTCGTAACCGCCCTCCAGGATCCTGAAGCAGGCCAGAAACAGAAAGACCGAGATCGCGAAGGCCGCGAAGGTCTCGAATTTTCGATGGCCGTAGGGATGCGCCTCGTCGGGCGGGTGCGCCGCGGCCCACATGCCGATCAGCCCGATCACATTCGAGGCTCCGTCGAACATCGAGTGGAGGCCGTCGGCCCACATGCTGAGGGTCCCGGTCCATTGGCCGTAGATCAGTTTGATTGCGGCGACCAGAATGTTCAAAACCAGGATGGACCACAGGACGTTTTGAATTTCGCGATCTCGGGAAGCTTGCATCGAACCCTTTGCGCATCCTATAGAATGTTAAAGACGGCCATTACTTGAAACGTCCCTTTCGATGAGCGGGCAAGAACGCGCGAACCGTCTCCGGGTGGAACGCCATGCCCGAGCCCTCATGCAGTATATCGACCGCGACATCCTCCGGGCGGTCGTTTCGGTGGTACCGATCCGAGGCGGTGGCGTCCCGGCCGATTCCAGCGGTTCAACATTTTCCACAATCTGCGGCCCAGGGATGGCGTTTCGAAGCGGACAGATTACCCAAACACATACAGGATGTACGTAATGTAAAAGACCACGCAACCGATCAGGTGAA
Source organism: Nitrospiria bacterium (assembly GCA_035498035.1). NCBI lineage: Bacteria > Pseudomonadati > Nitrospirota > Nitrospiria > Nitrospiria bacterium. The sequence goes on along the minus strand of DATKAN010000015.1, from coordinate 25,716 downwards.
TGGGACGCCAGCGGTTCCAAAGTTGGATGATACCGTATAGCACAAAGGCGGACAGGATCGCAAGTCCGGCGCTGGCCAGACCGTGGCGGTCCAACTGCCAGGATGTCCCGGTGAGTCCTACCGATACGGGAAAGGTGCTTTGAAAAACCATCGCCCCGGTGATGTTGGCCACCGCCAGCGTGTCTTTTCGCCGCGCGATCCAGATCAGGCTGTTGAAGCACTCGGGAAGCTCTGTCGCGATCGGGGTAATGATCAGCGACAGGATGAGGGGAGAAACCCCGATGATCTGGGCTAAGCGTTGCATGCCTTCGACAAAGAAGTACGCGCCGCTGATGACGAGGCCGAACCCCAGCGCCACCTGGGCCAGGATCAAGACCGTCGGGGGGTGCTCCCGGATTCGGATCAGGCCTCGGGAAAGGATCAAGGGCTCCAGGTCTTCCCCGGTGCTCCCCTCTTTGGCGAGCAGCCGTCTCAGGTAAACAAGGTACAGTACGACCAGGGTCGCCGCCCCGGCGGAGTGAATCCATCGGCCCGATGCCCCGAGGGGAAGGAGCGCCATCAGCACGGCGAGTCCATAAGCGGTCAGAAAAAACTCCAGGTCGATCCGGACCAAGGAAACGTTGAGGGGGATTGCGGTCGTCCGTTTTCCCATGGAGGAGAAAAGGAGGACGCCGAGTCCCAAGAGAGGGAGGGCCAGGCAGGCGAGCATAAAGGGGGCGCCGAGAATCGCTCCGATGCCGATCGCTTCGCGCGATTTGCCGTCGCCGAAGAAAATCGCCATGACGGGGACCATGGTTTCCGGCATGGCCGTGCCCACACCGGCTAAAACGCTTCCCACCACCCCTTCCGAGAGGCGAAGGCGTTTTCCAACCCATTCCACGCCGTTCGTAAACAGATACGCTCCACCCAGGATGACCAGCAGGCCCAGAAACAATTGGGCGATCACGAGGAGGCTCCGGCCGAACCGGGTAGAGGATTGCGGGAAGTGGGGTTCAGCGTTTCTTCCAATTCATCCATGATCTGCCGGAGCGGCAGACCGGTTTCCTGGGCGATCCGTTTGCAGTCTTGGTATTCCGGGAGTCGTTTTTGTTGGCCGCCGGAACGTGTGACGACCTTGACCTGAACGGGTCCGAAACGGGTCTCGACCTTCTGGGAACCGCGGGGTAGTTTGCGACGCTGGACATCGATCTGCCGGATCCCCAATGTGGTTGTTTCCTGGAACACGATCTCCGATAGGGTTGTGGCTTGGTGCTGTTCCGCCAGGACGCTCAATAGAATGCCGGGACGTCCCTTTTTCATCGTGATGGCCGTCAGGTAAACATCGAGCGCACCGGCCGTAAAAAGTCGTTCCATCAGGTGTTCGTATACTTGGGGATTCAGATCGTCGATGTTGGTTTCCAGAAGAATCATCCGCTCGGCGTGGGTGACTTGGCGGGATTCGCCCACCAGCATCCGAAGCATGTTCGGCCAGTTAGTGAATTCGCGGCTGCCCGCGCCGTAGCCGACTTTCTGGAGACGCATTTCGGGAAAAGGCCCTCCGGCCGTTACCAGCGTCGTGATTATCGCGGCCCCGGTCGGGGTGGTCAACTCATGCGGAGGCCCGCTGGAATAGACCGTGAATCCGCGGACCAATTCCGCCGTGGTGGGGGCCGGGACTTGAACTTTTTGGCCATGCACGTCGACCAGTCCGCTGCCCAGATTCAACGACGAGGCCATGACCTCGTCGATCCCCATCAGGCTCAAGCCGAGGACGCAGCCGACGATGTCGATCAGCAGATCGATGGCCTGGTTGGCTTGAAAGCGCAGGCCCTTGGCCGAACCGTGGGCCTTAATCTCGGCCTTGATCCACCGTTCCAAAATCGCCGCGACCGTTTTTTTGGTCGAATCATCGAGCCGGCTGTGCCGGATGACATTCTCCAGCTCGCGAATTTCATAGGATTTTTGCTTCTGGGGTTGGACATTCACGTCCACTTTGGTTCCGATAAAAGGTCCCCGCTGGGCCGAACGGGTTTTAAGTTCGAAGCCTTTAATGGGAAGGGGGTTCAGCCGCTCCTTGAGACGGGAAAGCTCCAGTCCCGCATCCACCATCGCGCCCAGAATCATATCGCCGCTAACCCCTGAGAAACAGTCGAAATAGGCAATCTTCATATGACCTCGCCTGGCTATGTATGCCCGCGGCCACGGCTCCTAGCGGAGCGCCCGGCCGACCTTCATCATTCGGTGGGCCACAACCGCCGCTCCGAATCCGTTGTCGATGTTCACCACCGCCACCCCGGCGGCGCAGGTGTTGAGCATGGTCAAGAGCGCGGCCACGCCCCCGAAGCTGGCCCCGTATCCGACGCTGGTCGGCACGGCCACGATCGGTTTATCCATCCAGCCGCCGATCACGCTGGGCAATGCCCCGTCCATTCCGGCCACGACGATCAGGACGCCGGCCGCCTCGATGCGGGAACGGTGATTCAAAAGACGGTGGAGCCCGGCCACGCCCACGTCGTAGATCGTGTCGGCGCGGTGGCCGAGAAACTCGGCGGTGACCTTCGCTTCTTCGGCCACGGGGATATCCGCCGTTCCGGCCGTGAGGATCAGTATCCCTCCGGTTGCGGCCGGGCGGCGTGACCGGATTGATCGGCTTCGTTTTTGGATGGTAATCGTGCGGGCCGCATCATGGTAAACCGCTCTCGAATCGATCCGCTTGACGGCTTGAAATAATTGCGGAGTCGCCCGGGTGGCCAGGACCGGACTATCGATCGCGACCATTCGTCGAATGATCGCCAGGACCTGCTCCGGGCGCTTGCCCTCGCAGAAGATCACCTCGGGATGTCCTTGTCGGAGCGTGCGGTGGTGATCGATGGCCGCAAACCCCAGCGCTTCATAGGGCAGGTGCCGAAGCCGCTTGATGGCCGCATCCACCGAAAGAGTTCCCTTCTTTACTTGGACCAGCATTTTCCGTGTGTCTTCCGAATTCATGGATTATTTTTCTTCGACGATGGGATACGCGATACTGGTGACATGGTGATTGATCCGGACCAGGTTGGTTAAGACGTCGAGATGGATCGCGCTGGTCTCGATCGATTCCGCGAGGCCTGCACGCAAGCGCTGGATATGTGCGGCCCGAAGCTCGCGTTCAAGATGTTTAATTTCGTCCTTGGTCTGGATCACCCGCTGGGCCAGTTCCGGGTCGTGGCTTGCAAAAGCCGAGATCACCCGTTCCAGGTTTTGGCCCACCCGGGTGTGAAGTTCGACGATTTCCTTCAGTCCTTGATCGGAGAAACGCAGACCCTTGTAGATTTTCTTCTTGGCCAGTTCCATTAAATTGCGATCGATGATGTCTCCGATCGTTTCCAGATCACTGGTCAGGGTCAAAAGGTCCACTTCGCGCGCCGATTGGTCCTCCGTCAGCGATTTCGCGGACACCTTGGTGATGTAGAGTTTAATCTCCCGGTTTAACGCGTCCACCCAGTCGTCTTTCCGTTCGATCTGTTCCAGGGCCTCCTGATTATCCTCGGTGAAGACCAGAATCGTATCTCGATACATGTCCCGGACGATATCCGACATCCGAAGGGCTTCCCGCGTGGCCTGACCCAGAGCCAGGGCCGGGGTATCCACAACATGCGGGTCCAGGTATTTCGGCCGTGAACTTTCTTCCAACGAAGGTCTTTCGGGAACCAGCCAGGCTACGAGCCGGGCGAACGGAACGGTGAACGGCAGAAAAAGGAGGGCGATTCCGAGATTGAACAAGGTATGGGCGTTCGCAATCTGACGCACGATGTCATCGGAGGACTGGGCAATGAAGCTCTCGAACGGCTGTAGAAACGGGAAAATCAGGACGACGCCCAGCAGTTTGAATAGGATATGCGCCAGGGCGACGCGTCGGGCCTCCGCGGTGGTGCCCAGGCTGGCCACCCAGGCGGTGGCGCAGGTCCCCACATTGGCTCCCAGGATGAGGGGGATGGCCGAGGCCAGCGGCATCAGTCCCTGAGTGGCAAAAGCGATCGCAATACCGATGGTGGCGGCGCTGCTGGAGAGCAATGCGGTTATCGCGGCCGAGATCAAAATCCCCCATACCGGAACCGTCGCGACGCCGGACAGCACTTGACGCATCAAATCATTATCCCTGAGCGGGGCCATGCCCTCCGACAGGAGCTTCAAGGCAAAGAAGATCAGACCGAAACCGAAAAGGACCGTGCCAACCAATTTGATTCGATGTTGTTTGCTGAAAAAGTAAAGGGCAAAGCCGATCGCGAGAACGCCCAGGGCGTAATCGCTGATCTGGAAGGCGATCAATTGGACGGTGAAGGTGGTGCCGATGTCGGCGCCCAGGATCAATGAAACCGTCTGAGAGAGCGTCATCAGTCCGGCGCTGGTAAAGCCGACCAGCATCACTGTGGTCGCGCTGCTGCTTTGGATCACGGCCGTAATGAAGGCGCCCGTCGCCAGTCCGAGAAACCGGTTCTGGGTGAAGGTGGCCAGGATCGATCGGAGGCGGGCCCCGGCCAGTCCTTGCAATCCGTCACCCGCCCATTGAAGGCCATGGAGCAAAATGGCGACCCCGCCCAGCAGGCTGAACAGCATCAGGGTGGTCAAACGCGAGCTCCTTTCCTATTAATATAGTATATAGGAACCCCGGGAATGAGAACGCAAGCCCATGGAGCCCGGATTAACGGATTTCATCGCCCACGGCGCTTTCCATCAAATCCGTTACGGCCCAATGTGGATTTTTGCCCTCGAACAGGACGGAGTAAATTTGTTGGACGATGGGCATCCGGACACCGTGCTTTTGAGCCAGGTCATGAGCGGCCCGCGTGGTTTGGAGGCCTTCGGCGACCATCTTCATGTCTTTTAGAATATCGGGGAGTTTCATTCCCCGACCGATTTGATATCCCACGGTTCGGTTCCGGCTCAGGGCTCCCGTCGACGTCAGGATCAAATCCCCCAGTCCGGACAGGCCGGAAAACGTCTTCGGGTCGGCACCCAGAGCCTGTCCTAGCCGAATGATCTCGGCCAGCCCTCTTGAAATAAGCGCGGCCCGGGTATTGTAGCCGAAGCCCAGGCCGTCGGCGCCGCCGGCGGCCAATGCGATCACATTCTTGAGAGCCCCGCCGAGTTGCACGCCGAGGATGTCCGTCGTCGTGAAGGCCTTAAAGTAGGGCGTGGTAAAGAAAGGTTGCAACCGAACGGCCAAGTCGTGGTTCTTGGCCGCAAGCGAGACGGCGGTCGGCTGGCGCAGACAGACCTCCTTGGCAAAACTGGGACCGGAAAGGGCGGCGATGTTGGAAGGAGAAGTCGGAAGCACCTCCTCCATGATCTGGGACGTTAACAAAAGCGTGTCGTTCTCGATGCCCTTTGTTCCGCTGATGACGGGTGTCTCTTCGGGAAGAACCGGTCCAAGCTTCACCAGAACCGAACGGGCCAGATGGGAAGGGACCGCAAAAAGCACCACCCGTGCACCCTTGACCGCCTCCTCCAGGGATGAAGTCGCTACAATCCGCTGCGAGAGCGCCACCCCGGGAAGAAATAAGAGATTCTCGTGCTGTTCATTAATATTTGCAACGAGTTCCTTTTCATAAACCCAGATCGTTACCTCGTACCCTCGATCGGCCATGAGAAAGGCCAGGCCCGTGCCCCAGCTTCCGCCGCCGATCACGGCAATCTTTGTGGACATGTGGACGGCCTTTAAATGAAGTTTGTTCGCGTCAGAATTTTTTTTAATTATAACGTGTTATGAAAAAGACTGTCAAGCCGATGACCCGCGGATCGGCTTGATGGCCTCCATGATCTGTGGTATAGTGAGACCGGATTAGGGAGCATTATGGGGGAAAGCCTCGCTTATAACCTCTCGACGGCTTTGGTTCTGGGTCTGATCATCGGGAGTTTTTTAAATGTCTGTATTCATCGCCTACCACGAAATGAATCACTGATTACCCCCTCTTCACGCTGTCCTTCCTGCCAGCATCCGGTTCGCTGGTGGGACAACATCCCCGTCGTCAGTTTTTTGATTCTGGGAGGCCGATGCCGGGACTGTGGTCGATCGATTTCTTGGCGATATCCGGTCATCGAGTTTGTGAACGGGATCGCCTACGTTCTGCTGGTTTGGCGATTCGGCATCGGAGGGCCGGCGTTTGTTTACGGGGTCCTGTTTTCGGCGCTGTTGGTGATCACGTTTATTGATCTCGATCACCAGATCATTCCGGATCGGATCACTCTGCCCGGGATGGTCGTGGGTTTGGTCGCCTCCGCGGTTATCCTCCCCATCGGGATTTGGGATGCCGTGATCGGTTTGCTGTTGGGCGGCGCGCTGTTTTATGGGGTCGCCGTGGCCAGCGGGGGAGGAATGGGAGGCGGAGACATCAAACTCATTGCGATGATCGGGGCCTTTCTCGGTTGGAAGGAGGCGTTATTGACCATTTTCATCGGCGCGCTGGCGGGTTCCGCGATCGGACTGTTCCTCATGGCCTTCAAAGGGAAGTCCAGAAAATATCCCGTTCCTTTCGGTCCATTTTTAAGTTTGGGTGCCGTGATCTCTCTTTTTGCCGGCCAGGCGATCTGGAACTGGTACCAACATCTGGGCGCGTTTTAATGCGACCGGAGGGATGGCCGCGGTTTTTTCGGTTCTCAGATGAACGTCTGAAGGGTCGGGGGTGCGGGTGTTAACTCAACTCGTTCGATTGTCCGCGGTGTTGCTGCTTCTGTTTGCCGGGCTGTGGGGGATTCACGCCGCCGTTCTGCTTCAGACCGCAAATCGGTATCGGATGGAAGAGGCCACCCGCTACCTCATCGCGGTCACCCAGACCCTGGCAACCGAAATCCGGAACGCCGAGCGGACCGCACGGACCGATTCCGCTTTTCTCCAAAAACTGGCCAAACGGTATGGGGCCTACCGTCTCTCGATCATGGATCGTGAGGGACGATTATTGCTGGACACCTCCGGTCCGGACCGCATCGGATCCTCGAGCCCTTTCCAGGGAATAACCCCTCGCCAATTTGAGGAGATCTTGGGGGGTGAAAATTTTTTGAGAATTCCGGTTTCGGATTCGTCCGGAACACCGATCCTGTCGTATTTCATTCCGCTTCAAGATCCGGACCCGAGCCGTGTCGGCGTGCTCCGAGTGGATTTGGGACTGCGGCCGTTGGACGCCGGGGGCGCGGCGGCGACGACCACCTTGCTTCTGAAAGTGGGCGGTGTGACCATCATCGGTGTGATGGTTTTTTACTCGATCCGGATCGTGATTCGGAATCGTCGGTCCGGCGCCGAAGCTTCGGGCCCATCGGGGGAAACGGCCTCGATGATCGGGACATTTCACGGATTGGTTCGTCAACTCAAGGAGAAAGAACAGGAGTTAAACCATTTGAGAACTCGGGCCGAGGAGCGGGCGGAGGAGATTGAAGGTTACAATGAGAACATCCTTCAAAGCGTGGCCAGCGGTGTCATCACGTTTAATCCCGAGCGTGTCATCACCACCTTCAACCATGCGGCCGAGCGGATTTTAGGGCAGTCGGGTTCGGCGGCGGTGGGTAAAACCTGTGAGGAGGTGTTCGGTGTACAGAGCAGCGTCGTTCATCTGCTGGATCAAGCGCTGGACCATCAGGCCACGATCACGCGTCAGGAACTCGAATTGACCCGTCCAAATTCCGGCGGCTCGAGTCCGCAACGGATCTGGGTCGGAATCAGCACGTCGTTGCTGCGGGATCGTCAAAATGAAGTGATCGGTACCACCTTTGTCTTCACGGATCTCACCGAGATCAAGAGTTTGCAAGAGCAGGTGGAACTCAAGCGGCGCCTGTCCGTTTTGGGGGAAATGTCCGCCGGAATCGCGCACGAGTTCCGGAATTATATGGGGAGCGTGATGGGGTTCACGAAATTGCTTTCGAAGAAACTTCCATCATCCGAGGCCGGTCCCGATGCCGGGCAGGAGATGGTCGCTTCCATCATGCGGGAGTTGACCGCGATGAATCAGCTGATCGAACAGTTGTTGAGTTTCGGCCGACACGACGAACTGCACCTTGAGCCTGTGGCGCTCGAGCCGCTGATCCGTCGGCTTCTGGACCACCTGTTTGTCCAGACCAAGACGATCAAACCCTCCCTGGAAATCGCGATCCCGAACGATCTTCCGGAGGTGCGGATGGACGAGGTATTGATGCGTCAGGCCATCGGAAATCTTCTCCAGAACGCCATGGACGCCATGCCGCAAGGCGGGACATTGGAGATTCGGGCCATGATGCTCGACCATCATTCTGATTTCCGTTTGGGATACCGGCGCCATCGAAAGGAACTGTCGCTTGATATCCGAGATACCGGGATCGGCATTCCCAAGGATAAACTCGAAAGGATCTTCCTCCCTTTTTTCACCACCAAAGTGAAGGGGACCGGGATGGGGCTGGCCCTGGTCCACAAGATTGTCCTGTCGCATGGGGGCCGGATTGAAGTCAACAGTGAAGAGGGCCGCGGAACAACCTTTCGCATTCTCCTCCCGCTGATGGAGGTGGGGTGATGGCGGTCATTTTGGTGGTCGAAGACAAGGAAAGCATGGCCCAGATGCTGAGCCAAGCGCTGCAGGCCGAGGGGCATCAGGTGATCGTGGGGCGCGATGGACGGGAGGGTCTCGAAAAATTCAAGGAGTCCAAGGTGGATCTGGTCGTGTCCGATCTCAAGCTTCCGCACAAGTCTGGGCTGGAAGTGCTGGAAGTGGTCAAGGAACATAATCCATTGATTCCGGTAATCCTGATGACGGCCTACGGGACGATTGAGACGGCCGTCAAGGCTGTGAAAGAAGGAGCGTACGATTTCATCACAAAACCTTTCGATCCGGACCATCTGATTCATTTGATCAATAAGGCGTTGGAGAAGCAACGACTTGTCACGGAGAATCTCATTCTGCGTGAAGAGTTCTCCAAGCATCTAAAATTGCCCAAGATCATCGGCAAGAGCCCGAAAATGCTGGAGGTGGTCGGCAAGGTTCAAAAGGTGGCCGCCAGTCACACGACGGTGCTGCTGCTCGGGGAGTCCGGAACCGGTAAAGAGTTGTTCGCACGGGCCGTTCATTATTTAAGCCCCCGAAAGGAGGGGCCCTTTGTGGCGATCAACTGCGCCGCCATCCCGCGCGACTTGTTGGAAAGCGAACTGTTCGGACATGAGCGGGGCGCTTTTACCGGTGCCGTGGTCCGAAAGATGGGGAAGTTTGAATTGGCGAATCAGGGAACCATCTTTCTGGACGAGATCGGAGACATGGACCTCGCCCTCCAGGCGAAACTGCTTCGGGTTCTGGAGGGCGAGGAATTTATGCGGGTGGGCGGTACGGTCAAGATCAAGGTGGATGTCCGGGTGATTGCAGCGACCAACAAAGATCTCCAGGCCGCGATCAGCCAGAAGCTGTTCCGTGAAGATCTCTATTACCGTTTGGCCGTTTTTCCCGTCACGATTCCTCCCCTGAGAGCGCGCGCGGAAGACATTCCGGCTTTGGTGGAGCATTTCGTGGGTTTCTATTGCCAGGAGCTGAAGAAGGAACCCAAGGAAGTGGCTCCGGCTTCGATGGAATTATTAATCAAGCATCCATGGACGGGCAATGTCCGTGAACTCCAGAACTGCATCGAACGGGCCGTGATTTTAAGCGATGGCCGAGTCCTCCTGCCGGAACATTTGGGGCTCCGCGTCAAGGCGACGGATGAAACCGGCTTGGCGGATCTTCAGACGGAGGGATCGCTTCAGGAAGTCAGCCACGCCGCCACCCAATTTGCCGAGTCAAGGATGATCCGGAAGGTTTTAAAAGAAACCGGCGGGAATAAGTCCCGCGCGGCCGAGATTTTGAAGGTCAGTTATAAAACCCTTCTGACCAAGATCAAGGATTACGGGATCGAGGGTTAGCGTTTTTGAGAGTCGGCATCGCGGGAAAAAAGGATGTCCGTTTAAATCTGGAGCCCAGATAAAAGCGGGGTACCCATGAAGGTCGTCTTCGCGGTATTGGCGGATGGCGCGAACATCACTCGGGATGGCAAACTCAACATCCTGGGGGTCTTTGATTCCATCCAGGCTCAGCAGTTCCCGATTACCCATCCCCAGATGCAGCTGGTGATGCGGTTTGAGGCCGATCGGGCCGAAGGGGGCCGGACAAAGAAAGTCGAGGTGCAGCTCATGGATGAAGACGGCCAAAAATTGCTCGTCCTGGGCGGTGACTTTACTCTCGGACCAGGCCGGCCGGGAGTGACGATCGGATCCAACCATATTCTGACGATCAACATGATGAAGTTTGAACATCCCGGCGATTATGAATTCAAGATTTTGATCAATGACGAGCTCAAAGCGGAAATTCCGTTGAAACTGCTTCAGCCCACTCCCCCGCGAAATGAAGTCTCTGGATAGTCCGGTAGCCTGGCCTCGGGCCGATTAAATTTCTTGAAAAAACGAAATCCTTGAAGTATAGTAAGGCCGCGTTACAGGGAAATTCCGCAGCAGTCCCTTACCAGTCTCAAACATATCAACCCGGAGAATTTCTCCCGTTCGAGAATCTCTCCGGAAGGAGGCGATATGCAGACACAGACGGCCTGGGCCACCGGTTTTCTGACACAACTTCTCCTCACTCATCTCCAGATCTATTATCCATCACAAATGAACAAGGTGAATCCGCGAGCCTTATTTTCAGGGGTGGAGGGGTACGACGCCCTTAAAGATCCTCAGGATCTTCTCATGGACCATCATGCCTGGCTTCCCGAGGAAGTGCTGCGGGAGGTGCTCCGCACGGCCGAACGCCTGTCGGGTCGAAAGGAAATCGCCCGCGAAGCCGCGATCGACTATTTTATTCGATCCGCGCGACAGGGCGAGAGACATATCCCATCGATCTTTGAGATCATTGCCCGGACCTTCGATGATGTCCGAACGGTCGCTCTCTACTCCGGCCTCTGGGCCGGTGCCTACACGACGTTCCTTCGCCTGCAGGCGGTCGCCAGGAATCCCGCCGACCCCGAGATGATTGTGCTCTCGCAATGGGATCCGGGATTCCATCCGCTTCTGGCCACCCACTTCATGCTGAAGGGGAATTACGAGGGATTCGTCCGCCTGTATGATTTCGTCGAGGAAGCCCATCTGGACGAGGAGTTCCTGCAGTATCGGGTCGGGGATATCGTCCGGGAGTTTGAAGGCTATGACCTTGAAGAATCCGGCTCGCAGCTCAAGATCGTGAAGAATGACCGCGGGGGGACCGTTGCCGTTTTTCAAGCCGTGCAACTCGCCGATGAGGAAATCCCCCTGGCCCCGCCCTCCTTCGATATTTTGGGAACGGGCACCGATCATTCCGCGGGCCCGCAGGAGGCACTCCTCGGAGGGATGATCATCAAACCCGAAACGAGATCGGGCGGAGCGACCCTTCTGCGGACCCTGATCCCGCGGGCGGCCGACCCGACGGAACGTATCGATCCCGCCTGTAAGGCCTATCGAGTCACTCAGGGCGGGACCTTGAGGTCGGGTTCTCTGGAATATGTCTTTCGAGAGGGTTCTTTCTACGAGGCTCCCTACTCCCGATACCGATTTTACTGGCGGGAACATAGTCGACCGGTTCATTCCGCGGCGGGACTTGAAAAACGGGTCCAGAAAATGACCTGTCTCCTGTTTGCGTATCTTCAGGAACTGAAGGCGACCCAGCAGCGGCTACTGGCCTATGCGGCCGAAAACAAGACATTGACGACCGAAAATGTGTATCTGCGCCGAGAAGTCCAGGAAGTCAACGACGGATGGACGTCATCCAAGCCGATGGGTGAAAGTCCCGGCATGAAGGCCGTCTTGGGTCTGGTGCGGCAGGTCGGGCCCACCGACTCCACCGTACTGATTACGGGGGAGACCGGGACGGGAAAGGAACTGATCGCGAGGTTGATCCATCGCTCCGGAAACCGTAGTGACCGACGATTTGTGGCGGTCAATTGCGCCGCCGTGCCGATCGAATTGTTGGAAAGCGAGCTGTTCGGTCACGAGCGAGGGGCCTTTACGGGGGCCTTGTCCCGCAAAATCGGGAAGTTTGAATGGGCGGATGGGGGCACGCTTTTTCTGGACGAGATCGGAGAGATTCCGACGACCGTCCAGGTAAAATTCCTGAGGGTTTTACAAGAGCGGGAGCTAGTGCGAGTCGGTGGCAACGACCCGATCAAGCTGGATGTTCGGATTATTGGGGCAACGAACCAGGATCTCAAGGCGCTCATCGAAAAAGGATTGTTTAGGAAAGACCTCTACTACCGTCTCCATGTCATCCCGATCCATCTGCCCCCGTTAAGAGAACGCCTGGAAGATCTCCAAGCTCTCGCCGAATATTTCCTGATCCAATTCAGCCGTCGACTTCGGAAAAACGTGCAAACCCTTTCGCCGGAAGCCTTGCATCGAATGGTGACCTACTCCTGGCCCGGTAATATCCGTGAACTGGAAAATGTCCTTGAACGGGCCGTGACCTTGATACCGGCCTCACAAACCATGCTAATTCCGGAGTTCCTCCCGCCCGAGATCCGTGACGGGATTCACTCCCCCCTGATGGCCGTGCGGGTCCATGATCCGCGGGAGAATAAAATGGACGGCAGGAATGTTAAGGACGTGATCGACCGAATCGAGTGGCAGACCCTTGTCGAGGCCATGAAGATCGAAGGCTCGATGGATTCCTTCCTTAGAAAGATCGAGTGGGCCATGGCCCAACGGGCGATCCTGGAATACGGCAGTAAAACCGAGGCCGCTCGAGTATTGAAACGCACCTACCGATGGATTCGGAAACTGGAAAAAGAAATGGAAGATAAACCATCGGCCTGAATCCGCATTCAGGCACCCTGAACGGCCGTGCTGGATGAATGACAGACACGGAGACGAACTCCGGGCCTCTCCGGGTTCTTAAATCGCCGCCGATTGATCTTGTTTCTTTAAAAATTCTCTTCAGTTAAACGCGCGTCTTCCATTTTCATTCTGAACGATCCTTTCTTATTTCCCTTTTTAAACCCCGCTCGGCACGGATCTTGTAATCTGGCAGGAGCATGCGCACCACACCGGTCATACAGCAAGGTTCCACCCTGACGGAGCTGTTGATTGTAATGGCCGTTGCGGGAATCCTTTGCGGGCTGGCCTCCGTCAGTTTTATATCCCAGCTCCCTCACCATCGGCTCACCAGTGCGGCCCGCGACGTTGTTTCGGACCTGCGTTGGGCCAGGCAGCTGGCCCTGGCGGAGCGCCAGCCTGTTTCGGTTGTTCTGGACCTTGAAAGGGAGCGGTATCAGATTGAACGAGGTTCCCAACCCGGGGTTCCAATCGGTTGGGTTAGAGATCTTCAGGACGGGGGACAGGGGTTTGGAGGGATTGACCTGGTCAGCTCCTCGGGCGGCCCCATTCTCACTTTTTATCCTCAAGGGACGACCAACACATGGACCGCGATCGTTTTAAGGAATCGTTCCGGAGAGCAACGGCAGATCACCGTTGTGGCCACCGGGAGAGTGAAATTGACATGAGACCCGATCTCGTTCTCCGGCAATGCGGCCTATCCCTTATCGAAGTCGTGGTAAGCCTGTTTATCCTCGCCGTTGGAATGATTTCGGGCTTGAGCATGACGCATGCGAGCCAGATCGGATTGGATGCCGGCCGTCGCATTTCCACGGCCGCCGCCTTGGCGCAGGCCAAGATGGAAGAGGAAATTTCGTTCCCGTATGACGAATTGATTCATGGGCGTCCTGAGGATGACGATCATCCCGAAGGTTTTAACCGAACCCGGACCCTTCGGATCGACGCTCCTTACCCTCATTTCACGACGATTCATGTTGCGGTCGAGTGGACGGACAAAACAAATCGAACCCACACGCTGGCCCTGACGACCATCCGATCGAATGGGGTGGTTCCATGAAGATCCTTGGGCCGATTCGGGACAGGCACGGGACCTCCTTGGTCGAGTTGATGGTGGCCGCACTGGTCTTTTCGCTGGTCTCCGCCTTTGGGATGAAGTTTTTAATCCTTCAGAACCAACGGAGCGTTATTCAGGAGGATACGGCCGAAGCCCAACAACAGGTAAGAACCGCGATGGATTTCATGGTTCGAGAGTTTGGGCTTATTGGTTTCGGTCTTCCGGATGGGGATGCAAGGATACTCAAAGCCGAAGAACAGGAGATCCAATTTCTGGCCAACCTGGATGCGGCGACTGCTCGCTTGACGGAGACGGCTCAAACGGAGCAGTTGCAGTTGCCCATTCGTTACGATGGCGCTCCCGAAAAATTTGTAGGGGGAAAAGTCGTTTCGATCTGCCGGCTGGATTACTGTGAGCGACATACCCTGGCCAGGGATGGAAGCAATAACGGCCTGGAATTCGCAGAGGGGTTAAGGAGCACCTTCCCTCCCGCCAGCACGATTCAGATCATCAACCAAGTACGGTATGCGCTCAAGCCGGTGGATTCAACACACGTTAAGCTCCTTCGAACCGTGGACGGGGGTACCAATCCCGTGGCCGAGGGGCTGGCTTCCATGGATTTGATCTATCTGGATCGTGAAGGTCGGTCGGGCGCGGTTTTGCCGGACGTATATCGGGTCCGGATTCATTTGACCGCCCGACTGTCCAGGACACCCGAAAGGATAAGGTCGATGACGACAGAAGTTTATTTAAGAAATCGGTGATCGGGATTATGCGGCGCTTGGATTCAGAGCAGGGAATGGCCCTGGTTGTGACGGTCGGTCTGTTGTTTCTCATCACACTGCTGGGGCTTTCGGCTTATCGTTTGTCCATGGACGAGATCGGCATCTCGGCCAACCAAAAAGATACGGTCCAGGCGCAGTATCTCGCCGAATCGGGACCCGCGATGGTGCTCCAATGGTTTCAGGAGCCGGAGACGTTTCCGGACATCGGGACCTTTCCTCTGGGAGAACCGGTCGGTGGACGAAGGAGTTTCCTGGCACGACGGATGACCGACGCCAGCGGGTCGGCTTCATTTTATGATAACAAAGGGCAGGCTCAGTTTACGGGAACCGCCGAGCAACCGGATTTTTGGTATCAGTCCGAACCGGATCATCCGGGCTTTCTCGCCGAGGCGTTGGGCGGTGCGGGAGATCTTACGAGCCTGAAGATCTTTGCCCCCAAAAGCGCGGGCGCCATCTGCACCGTGGAGGCGACGGGTATGACCGGATCCGGGACCCTCCGGACCGTGAGCGTCGAAATCACCCCAAGCCCCGTTCCTCCGACCACAGCCCCGCTCCAGATCGGGCCGGGATCCAACGGATCGGTTCCCGTTCTGGTGCATTGGGGAGAGGTTCGGATGATGGGCCAGGCCGATTTCGGAAGCTCGTTGGCCGCCGTTCCGAAAAAAAATTCAAATGCGGGGGTCAGTGGGGAACCTTATGCCGATTCCGGCCGACAGGACCCCTGGGTCGAATTTTACGTAGGGGGGGCGATTATTAATCCCAAACCAGAATGTACGAACTGCACGGAACCTTTTTTGTCGGAGGGATACGGCCACCTTCACCAATTTCAAATCGAAAGTCGTCCGGGCTTCGGTTTGGCTCCTTGGGATTATCAAAGTCTAAAAACCTTTGCGAAGACCTGGGGGGTTTACTTCGCCACGGATCGAGAGGGATTTCTATATCAGGATGGGATTTTGGATCCCGGGCACCGGCAGACGCCATCCCAAGCATTGGGGGATCAAGCCGTTGAAAATGACCGAGGGCTTGTTTTTGTCGACACGGTTGATCAGAAACCGCCGGATGGAACCAATCTGGCCACTTTGGATCTGCCGGTGGGTTATATGGAGGGCATTTATTCCATCCAGGCTCATTTGACTCTTCGAGAATCGGGTTCCGGGCGATCCGTTCAAGTCCAGGCACCTCCGTCGGACGATATAAATTTGGATTCCCGGGAGACGGTCGTTCTTCCGAGCGTCCATTTCAAGGGTGTCCTGTCGACCGCCGGGCAACTGGTCGTGGAAGGTCATCCGAAGGTGTTTGGGGCCCTGATCGCACAACAGGGCGTTACCGGCGCCGGTCAGCCGGAGGTTTGGTATGACGCAGGGCTGCGGACGGGTTACTATCCCGGTCTTCCGACCGTGATCCCGCTCAAAGGAAGCTGGTATATCCGGTAAATCCTTTTCGCTGATATCGCGAGCTCTTTAGAAAGCGCCGAGGGCTTGGGCCGCCTTCGCCACGTCCTTCGGCTTCACCCAGAGAATCGCCCCATAACGGCCCCCTCCCGCTGAAAGGGCGTCGATGGCCGTGACATTGATCTTGGCATCGGCGAGATTTCCCATGACCTCCGCGACGGCCCCCGTCCGATCCTCCCCTTGAATCAGAAAGGCGCTCTTTTTTGCGCTCAGCTTCAAGCCGGCCCGTTTTGCGGCTGCCTCAAACGCAAGAGGGTCCTCCGGCACGAAATCGATTTGGGCCTTCTGACCTTCCGGAAACCCGGAAAACGCCAGGAGGTTGATCCCCTCATCCCGAAGGGCCCTCAAAATTTTTGCACCTTCTCCAGGTTTATTGGCGGATTTTATGTAAAAATAATCGACCTTACGAATAACGTCGCCCATGGCGCCCTCCTTATTTAAGGATTGGAAATGATTATTAAACCATCAATGTCTGTCGTCCTCAGGATAACCATGTTGCGTTTCCATTGTCAATCCTTTATGTCGAAGAGAAGGTCCGATTTTGCCTGATCGAAAGAAGCCCTATATAATAGGTGGCGCACATATCCAACAAGAAGAAACGGCGTATGGCTGACGGTTTCAACCATATCCATGTCGAAGTGGTTGCTTGCACCCGATGTCCCCGTCTGCGGCAGTACTGCGGGCGGATCGCCCGGGTCAGACGGCGGGCCTACCGCGACCAGTCTTACTGGGGCAAGCCTGTTCCGGGATTCGGGGATCCGCAGGCCCGGCTGCTGATCATCGGTCTAGCCCCGGCCGCGCACGGCGGCAACCGGACCGGCCGCATCTTTACCGGGGATCGTTCGGGCGATTTTCTTTTCAGCGCGCTATACCGGGCCGGATTCGCCAATCAGCCGGAATCTCGGCGTCGAGACGACGGGCTCGAATTGAAGGACGCCTATATCACGGCCGTGCTTCATTGCGCCCCCCCGGGGAATAAACCCGCGCCCATAGAACTGGATCGCTGCCGTGACTTTCTGGTCCAAGAACTCCGCCTGCTTTCCCGGGTTCAAGCGGTGTTGACGCTCGGAAAGATTGCCTTTGATCAATATCTCAAGACATTGATCCAAATCGGGCGGATCACGCAGCGGCGCGGTATTCGGTTTCGCCACGGCGTGCAGTATCGTCTGTGCGAGTCCGAATTCGGCCCAGGGCCCGATCTGTTTGCCTCATACCATCCCAGCCAGCAAAATACCCAGACGGGACGACTGACGGCGCCTATGCTGGATCAAGTCTTGTTCGAGATTCGGAAGGGACTTTCATCCACGAATCCTTGACCTTCCGTTGATTCACCCCTGTATCTCCTGCAGAACTTTTCGCCCTTCTAGTCCGGTACGAAAGGGTCACGCCAACCCCCGGATCGCACGGATGGGCGACAAAGCCAAACCTTGGAACCGGCGTGACGATGTGTAATCCATTACATACTTCTATTACCCAAAGTAAAACGGGGCCGGCTAGACCACATCGCTGTTTCATGTGACTGAATTCTAACAGCTTGAATATTCTTCATTTTATAAAGCCGCCGTGGATGTTGAAAATGGCATGTCGGTTGCATTTCATGCCGGCAGAAGAGTTGGCAGTAGAGTTCTCAGGAGAGTTTCCAGGAGAATTCCCAGGAGAATTTCAATGATAAATCGAACGGTGAATTTAGAAAATACAAAGGGCATGACATTGACCGAGGTGATGATAGTTGTCGCCATTATTGCGATTGTCGCAAGCGTTGGCGTTCCGATGTTTAAGAACAGCCGGTATCATTTAAATTTGCGTGAAAAGACACAGACGCTGATCCGGGATCTAAGAACAGCCCAGTCGTTTGCGGAAAAAGAGAATTTGACATACAAAGTCGTGTTTGACACCGCCGCGGACTCCTATCGCGTGTGCAAGGATGATCCCACCGTTGCCAACAACCCTGGCGATGAATGCGACCCGCCTCCCGTCGTGGCAACGCGCCTGTTGGGGACGGAAGGCATGGGAGGGCTCGTTTCGCTCACGTCCGTCACCGACGGGGGAGGCAATGAAACGTCGATCAGCTTCGGCGGAAGCGGTTATATCTCGGCCCCGGCGGCCCCGCCGGTGACCATGACGCTTTTGTCCTGCGATGCCGCCGAAACGATGCAGGTTCAAATTCAGCGCATCGGGGGAATCCAGACCCTGGACGCTAAAACACCGTGCTAAGGAGAATCCATGCGGCGCTTCGTTGACAAACATCTCATCCCTCTTCGGAAAGGCCGACTTGCGGGCGAAGGGGGGATGACCTTGTTGGAAGTGGCGGTTTCTTTGGTCATCCTGGCCGTCGGGCTCCTGGCGGTTTCCGGAATGCAGATCATGTCGATTAGGGCCAACAGCTCCGGGTTCAAATTCACCACGGCGGCGGCTTATGCCGATAAGGGCATCGTGAATTACGCGAACTTGCCCTATGCGGATCCTCAATTGAATGCCGTCGTCGACGCCGTCGACCCGACCTGTGTCCCGGTCCAAAACGTGGTCTACAACTGCCAGTACACCGTTGTCGACAACACCCCCATTACAGGGGTGAAAACAATTACCTATACGGTATCGTGGTTTGATGGCGGAAACCACAGCGTTAGTCTGGTGGAGAGGGTCGGTAACAGTTCGCTCTAAGGGAGAAGATCCATGAATCGACAGTTATCCAGACCACCTTACGTGATGACGGATCGGCGCGGAATGACCATGGTCGAGTTGATGGTCGCCATGACCATTCTCAGCTTTGCCATGGTGTTTGTCCTTTCGATCTTCATGACCCAGCATAAATCTTATGTGGTGCAGGAGGATGTCGCCGACACACAAAGCGACGCCCGGTCGAGTCTTGATCTGTTGACCCGGGATTTACGGTCGGCCGGTTTCGGGATTCAGGCGGGTCAGACGGGAATCACGGCGACAAATGATACGAACCCCGATTCGATCACGTTTCAGGCGGCGCAAGGGCCGTCAACCTTTCTGATAAACCCTCCCGTCGGGGCGACGATCACGGTTGCGAATACCCCCGGAAATACATTCACTCCGGGCAGCGGCGTCACCCTTTTAGCCATTAATTCGAAAACGCCCATGGGCGACTATACCATCAATTCCATGACCCCCAACGCCATTGCCGGGACCGACATCACATTGGATGCCGCACCCGTTGGATTGTCCTACGGCGATGTGGTTTTAAGCCGTCCGGTCGACTCGATCACCTATAGCACTCAAGCGGATCCCAGTGTCCCCAATTCCTTTATTCTTCAGCGGACCCTCAATGCCGGGGCACCCGAACAGTTGGCGGATCATATACAGAGCATGGATTTCAAATATACGCTGAGCACCGGCGGGGCCGAGGTGGATACCGTGGCCCCGGCCGATCTGGATAAAATAGTGATGGTGCGGGTTACGATTACGTCCCAGACCATAATCAAAGATGCGGAGACCGGCGTCGGTATGCCGCGAACCCGGACCGTGGAAACACTGGTCCGGTTGAAGAACGCCGCATCCTGAGCCGGGAGGGGGAGGGGAAAATGAAGCGACTTAAATCATATCTGAATCGCGGCCGTACCGAGTGGACGGATGAGCGCGGGGTCGCCCTCGTCATGACGATGCTGATTCTGCTGATGCTGACCTTTATCGGCATGGCGACCATTTCAACGTCCTCTACCGAATTGTCCCTCTCCGCGAATTACCGTCGGTCTCGAGAGGCCTTCCATGCCGCCAGTGCGGCGATCGAATATGCCCTCCTGGATAACCGCAACTTCGTCGTGCCGGCCACCGGGCCGGGGACACTGACGGTTGCGGGTGGATTTCCGGGGGACGTCGATTTAATGGAAGGCGATACGACGGCTACGGGGTCCGTGACCTTTCTGGGCAGCGGGCCGCCTCCGGCCGGATCCAAAATGGGAATGGATTGGGAGGCGAACTATTTCGCGATCGATACAACCGGAAAGGGAAGCCTGGGTTCCACCGACCAGCAAGAGTTGGCGATGGACAAAATCGTTCCAGCACCAACAGGAGGATAAGACCATGTATACCCGATGGATCATAGCGTTGAGCGTCTTCACCCTGCTGGCATGGCCGGCCCGCTCCTTTGCCGACGATACCGATATCTACGGTTCCACCAACACGACGATTCAGCCGAACGTGCTGATCATTTTCGACAACTCGGGGAGCATGAATGACGACGTCGCCGTGACGCCCGATCCCTACGACCCGGCGACCGATTACAGCAGTTACGATTCGTATTCAAAGAACAAGGTTTATCGAAAGCAAAGCGGGAACTGGAATTCCTACATTACAAACATATCCTCGGTCACCTGTACGGCGGCCTATAACTCGCTCACGAGCGCGGGGAGCTATACGGGAAAATTGAAGTCCAACGGAACCTGCGGCACTTCGAGCGTTACGACGGCCCTTGGAAATTATTTGAACTACCTGAGCGGACCCGGGGCGACGTCGAAGCCCAAGCTGGAGATCGCCAAAGATGTGATCACGAATATCATTCAAAACACCGACGGCGTTCGGTTCGGTCTCATGAACTTCGGTTCCTGGAAGCCGGCGACCACATATAAAAACGACCAAGGTGGGCATATCGTCAAAGGAATTAAAGATATGGGGATCGGTACCAACAAACAGGATCTGGTGAATGCGGTTAACGGCGTTGTGGCGGATACCTGGACCCCTTTGGCCGAGACGATGTACGAGGCCGGCTTGTACTTCAAGGGGGCCGCGAGCTACTTTAACGCCGGCGTGACCTATACAACGCCTATGCAATATTCCTGTCAGAAAAATTACATCATCCTCATGACGGACGGTCTCTCGACCCATGACGTGGACCCCATTCTCGCCTCAGCGGTGGGCGATACCGACAATAACGGGAAGGATCCGGGAAATTATCCCGACAGCGGATCCCACTATCTGGACGATGTAGCCAAAAAATGGTACGACGAGGACCTGCTTCCCAGCTCCAACGTCTCCGGGTCCGGAAAGCAGAACATCATCACCTACACCATCGGATTCTCAACCGGCGATCCCGTCGCCAACCAGCTATTGGCCGATACGGCCGCGAACGGAAAAGGAAAGTCTTTCACCGCGGACACCGCCCAGGAGTTGACCCAGGCCTTTCTGAGCGCGTTGGGGGAGATCGTGGAGGAAAATACGTCGTTCGTCGCCCCGGTGGTGCCCGTGAGCCCGGAAAACCGCACCTACAGCGGGGATTTCGTCTATGTCGGATTTTTCCGGCCGAATATCGATTCGTTCTGGTCCGGAAATATCAAGAAATACGGCATTAACTCATCGGGTCAAATCGTGGACAAGGACGGCAACGTGGCCACAAACCCCGATGGAAGTTTCATCGAAACGAGCGTATCGTATTGGAGCACCGTGGCGGATGGAGGCCTGGTCGAGAAGGGCGGCGTCGGCGACATGATGCGAACCCAGGCCTTGAACCCGACGGACTTCGATCCGAACGCCACGGGGGTTCGAAAAATCTATACCTACTTCGGGACGAATGCGCAGTTGCAAAATGCGTCCAATCAGTTTGAGATTGCCAACGCCAACATTACGCCGACCGTGCTCGGATTAAGCGCGGGCGATACCGCCGGCAAGGACCAGCTGATCAAATTTGTCTTTGGCCAGGATTCCTACAACAACAGCACGACGACCCGGGATTGGATCCTCGGAGATGTGCTGCACTCCGGGCCGACGGTCGTTTCGTACTCCACCAGCCGATCCGTTATCTATGTCGGCGCCAATGACGGGATGATACACGCGTTTGACGACGCGACCGGCCAGGAACTTTGGGCCTACATTCCGAAGGACCAACTCCCGTATCTGAAAAACCTGAACGGCACGATCCATCCCTATTCGGTCGACGGTTCGCCCAAGGTGTATATTTACGACCACAACAACAACGGGATCATCGGGGACGAAGGAAGCGATCGGGCCATCCTGATTTTTGGAGAGCGCCGCGGCGGAACATCCTATCATGCGCTGGACGTGACGAATCCGGACGACCCGCGCTTCCTCTGGGATATCAATCGGGGGGATACGGGCCTGACCGAACTGGGCCAGACCTGGTCCACGCCTGCGATTAAAAAGGTCAATCTCAGCTCCGGCGTGAAGAATGTGTTCTTCGTGGGCGGGGGCTACGATCCCGTCCATGAGGATGCCCAGCCGGCCACGGCGGATACGGAGGGTCGATCCATCTACGCCATCGAGGTGGAAACCGGAAACCGGATCTGGAGCTATTCCATCAGCAACAACACGTCGATGACCTACGCGATTCCCAGCGACGTGACGGTGCTCGACACCGACCGGAACGGTTACGCCGATCGGCTTTACGTCGGCGATGTGGGCGGGCAAATGTGGAGCTTCGACGTCAGCGACGCGGATCCCAGCAACTGGGCCGGGCGGATCCTCTTTAAATCGAACGACGCGACCAGCCATCGGAAGATCCTCTACCGCCCGGAGGTGACGCGTGAGCTCGGCTATTACATTCTCTTCTTCGGAACGGGAGATCGGGAACATCCTCTCGATACCACGGCGGTTTGCAGCGCGGACGGCACCGGCCCCTGCGATCGAATCTATGGGGTAAAGGATGTGGATGGATCGTCGACGACACTGACCGAGGGCGATTTGTTTAACACCACGCTTGATAACATGCAGGAAACAACGGATGAGGCAACCGTCACCAATGAAAAGGCCGCTCTGGCGGCCAAGAGCGGCTGGTTTATCGCGCTCAATGAATTCGAAAACGGCGAAAAGGTCGTTTCCGCGGCCGTCCTCTTCAATGGGGTGGTCAATATTTCAACCTTTGCGCCGTCGACGGGAATGACCGATCCCTGCCTGGCGGATACCGGGGTCGGGCGGATCTATCAAGTCGACTATCTGACGGGCAATTCGGTTTTCGATACCTATCAGCCCAATAACGATACCGCGCATCAGACCTCCACGAACGGCGGCGGTGTCCTCAAACGAAGAGATCGTGTGTCGGACATGGTGGGTGCGGGAATGCCGTCGCAGGTCGTGATAGACATTCCCCCTGTCCCGCTGGGGAACTGTGATGTGATGGCCATGGTCGGGATGAGCGGCGGTTTGCCGCCTCTTGGGGCGGCGTGCGGGGGCACAACCCACCGTCTTTTCTGGAGAGAATTGTTTCAGTAGAATTGCCGACTGATTTTAAGATGTGATAAGGAGAAAAAACATGTCCAATAAAAATCGTGGCTGTCGATTGGCGATCTGGATGATCCTCGCGGTCTCCGCCTTGGGGCTGGCCCATGGTGGCATCCGTGGAGCGGTTGCCGGAGAGAGCGGGGCTCTCCGCTTTCAAGGGGTGATCATGGAACACCAGGGTTCGACGCTCATCGTGAACGAGCACACCTTGTTGTTGACCGCCACCACCAAGGTTATGGCTCCGGATAAAACAGCCTTACGAGCGGATCGTCTGGCTCAAGGGCAGTGGATCGCCGTCGAGGCGGAGCAAACGGCCATTGGTCTGCGGGCCAGGGCGATTGTCCTGCTCCCTAAACCGGTCCGGGGGGCGGAAGAATCACTTTTCACAGTGGAATCCGAGTAGTCGCCCGGCGGCCGCCGCCTGTATGGTGGTAGGGTCGCGTGGCCGTGTCAATCCAAGGGAGGGTAAAGAAAGTGAATCTGTCAATTAAGATCGTCGTCCGTCCCGTTTTAATTGTGGCCGGTATCCTGGCCATCACCGCGTGCAGCAACCCAACAACCCCACCCCAGGGCCCCGGTGCCCAAATCAGCCAACCCGGGATTAGCCCAGGTTCATCGCCGGAGATCGGCTCCCTCGAATTATCCCCGCAGCCCTTTTATGCCAATAACGCGCTGACCGTTATTGTCAAGGGCAGGAATGCCGGCGGGGTGAAACCTCAGTACGCCTTTCAATGGCAAAAGAACGGGGAACCGATCGAGTCGGCCACGGAGGCGACTTTACCGAGCGGACTTTTTAAAAAGGGCGACACCATTACCGTGACCGTGACACGGGAAGACGGGCAAAATCAGGAAGGGTCCGTTACGTCCGATCCGGTTACCGTTCAAAACAGCGAACCCGTAATCAAAGCCATCATGGTAACGCCGATCCCGCTCTATAAACAGGGAACCTTACAGGCCGGCGTGGAAGGATACGACGCGGATGACGATGCGATAGACTACACGTATCAATGGTTCAAAAACGGGGCGGAGATAGAAAACCAGACCGGTGCGACGTTGGACAGTGGGTTGATCGCGAAAGGCGATGTGATTGAAGTTCAGGCCACCCCCTCCGATAATGAAAGCAAGGGGGGTTCACGTCGGTCCATTCCGGTGACGGTTCTGAACAGCCCGCCGCGGATTACCTCACAGCCGCCCCCGTCGATCGACGAGCAGGGAGCCTATCTCTATCAGGTGGCTGCGGAAGACGTCGATGGCGACCCGGTCACCTACTCCTTAACATCGGCGCCCGATACCATGACGATCGATCCCTCAAGCGGAATGCTCCATTGGGCCGTAACAAAGGAAGATGTCGGTGTGCATCCGATTGAAATCGTGGTTGCGGATTCGGCCGGCGCAAAAACCGTTCAACGGTACGACCTTCAGATTTTTAATCTCACGGCGAAGTCGACTTCTCCGTCTCCCTAGGTCCTTCGGTAGGTATCCGCCATCGATCCGAAGACCTTGGGAGGGAGTTCAAAGGGGCCGAATTGAGAACGCCGAACGGTTCACGCAAGAGTTGACTTTTTCATCTCGGAATGTTATGACGATACGGCTTTGCAGGGAGGGCGTCCTTGGCCGAACGGTTGGGTGAGTATCTGATCAAAGCCGGAAAGATTACGGAGCCCCAGCTCTCGTCGGCTCTCGAACGGCAGGTCACCATGGGCGGGCGTCTGGGGACCAACCTCATCGAACTCGGCTTCCTATCCGAGGAAGAACTCACCCAGTTTCTCAGTAAAAAATTGAAGATCCCCAGTGCTCAGGCCTCCGACTTGGAAGGGGTCGAGCCCTCTTTGATCCAACTCATCCCGCGCGAGCTCGCTCAAAAATACAATGTGGTCCCGATCAAACGCGAGCGGACCACCCTGAGCGTGGCCTTCCTGGACCCCACCGATCTGGAAGTCATCGATGAACTCCGGTTTATCACGGGCTGTATCATCAAACCCTATATCGCACCCGAAGCCCGAATCCGATCTCTGCTGGAGCAATACTACCAGATCAATCCCCACCTTCGCTACATTTCCGTGTTGGACGATGAACGGAAACGCCGCCGCCCGAGATCGGAAAGGGAGGACGACCAGGCATCAAAGAAGGAGGCGTCCCCGGAAGAAATGGAAGCGGCTCTGCAACGGGCCCAAGAGGACTGGGTGGAAGTTCGGGATCGGGATGAGGCGATCGGGACATTTCTGAAGGCGTTGAATACGGTCCTGGATCGAGGTATTCTTTTCCTGGTCAAGGCCGGCAAAGTGATCGGCTGGAGGGCCTTCCCGGTGTTCCACGAAGCCGAGATCGGCCGCCTTGAATTCCCGTTGGATCAGCCGTCCTTGTTTAAAGATGTCGTGACGGCCAAGACCTTTTATCAGGGGCCAGCCCCGTATGATCCGACCTACCGGGACCTGTTTCAGT